>PWOG01000087.1 GCA_003557565.1 Desulfobulbaceae bacterium | reverse complement strand
TTGTTGACGGGAAAGTGATGAGTCTGTTTGAGCGCCTCAAAGAAATGCTTGGGCTGGTACCCCCCCGGCCGGTGGACAGCGCTGAACTGCGCCTGGCCTTCCGGCGCCAGTATCGTAATTTCCGGTCGCTGCTCACCGCCAACAACAACGCCCTGGAGTTGATGGCCGAAATCGAGCAAGCCCTGGAAGGAGGCCGGCCCTTCAGCATGGCTTTTGTCCGGGGGCATTGTACGGCCCTGGGGGCCAATGTTTTAAAAATGATCAATCTGCTGGTCGCTCTGGGGGGAGAGCGGTATCAACAGTTGCGGCCCCCGTTTCAGAAGATCACCGCCGAACTGGAGCAAATCATGACCCGGGAGCCGGCCCTGGCGGGGGAGGATTTTGTTCTGCCCCTGGCCGAGCTGGACCGTCACCGGGCCGATGAGGCCGGTGAGAAAATGGCCAACCTCGGCGAGATCCGCAACCGCATCGGGCTGCCCACCCCCGATGGCTTTGTCATTACCGCCGCCGCCACCCACCATTTTTTCGCCGCCAATGATTTGCACATGGAAATCAATCGCCGTTTGCCCTCCCTTGATCTCCAGCGGCTGGCCGATGTTTATGCAGTCAGCGCCGACCTCCAAAACCTTATTGTTCAAGCTCCTTTGCCCGCCGACCTGGAGGCGGAGATTATCAAACATTACCAACGGCTGAGCGGTGGTGAAGAAAGCAAGCTGGTGGCCATGCGCTCCAGTGCCCTGGGGGAGGACAGCAGCCGCAGCTCTTTTGCCGGCATGTATCGCACCCTGCTCAAGGTGGATGCCGCCTCCCTGCTGACCTCCTACAAGGAGATCATTGCCGGCAAATACGGGCCCCGGGCCATGATCTATCGCCTGCAGCGCGGTTTTCGTCACCAGGATGTGATCATGTGCGTTGGCTGTTTGGCCATGGTGGAGGGGGCGGTCAGCGGGGTTATGTACAGTCGCCCCCCTGGCGACTGGCGGGGCGATCTGGTGGAAATCAGCGCCGCCGCCGGCCTGGCCGACCAGGTGGTCAGCGGCCGGGTCGCCACCAGGCGCTACCGGGTAAGTCGAAAGCGGCCCCACGAAGTGTTGCCCCGGGAACCACTGCAGTCGGGTAGCGAGGATGACCATTCTGGGGGCAATGGGCAGTTGCTGGCTCCGGAACGGTTGGCCGAGCTGGCCACCATTGCCGTGAGGGTGGAAAAACATTTCGGGGCTCCCCAGGATATCGAATGGTCCCTGGGCCGGGATGGCCGGATTTATTTGCTGCAGTCACGTCCCCTGGGGGGAGCGGGGTTGAGCGGCGCGGTTACTACAGGGGCCGGAAAGGCCGACGGCCACGATCGAAGCGCCGCTGGCGAGGAAGTTGAAGAGACCCGCCGTTCAGCCATTGAGGTTGATCCTGCTGCTTCCGTTAACGGACGGCAGGCGGCGGAGGGGGAACGCGGTCTCCGGCTGCGGGGAGGCGTTTGCGTGGCGCCGGGAGTGGCGGCTGGACCGGTGTACCGGGTTGACAAGGATGATGACTTGCTCCGTTTTCCCCGGGGGGCGGTGCTGCTGGTGACCCATCCCCTGCCGGAATGGGCCGTGGTGTTGCCACAAGCGGTGGCGGTGGTCAGCGAATCCGGAGAAAGCGCGGCCCATCTGGCCACCGTGGCGCGGGAATTCGGGGTGCCCGCCATTTTTGGACTGGCCGGGGCCACCGGTTGCTTGCATAAGGGGGAGGAAATCACCGTCGACGCCACCGGTTTGCGGGTTTACAGCGGCCGTCGGGAGGAGCTGCTGGCCCAGGCTCCGCCGCCGCCGAAACTGATGATCGACAGCCCGGTTCATCGAGTGCTGACCGAAGCCGCGGCCCTGATTACTCCACTCAACCTGCTTGATCCCGCCTCGCCGTTTTTCCGGCCCGGCAGTTGCCGCACCCTGCATGATATCACCCGCTACTGTCATGAAAAGGCGGTGACGGAAATGTTTGCCTTCGGTACCCGCCAGGGGTTTGCCGCCGGAGCGGCCAAGCAGCTGGTGGACCGTTCTCCCTTTACCTGGTGGGTCATCGATCTCGAGGACGGCTTTGCCCCGGAGCATGATCCCGCCCAGCCTTTTATCAACCTGGAGCATATCGTTTCCAAGCCGATGCTCGCCATTTGGCGGGGAATGACCGCCTTCCCCTGGCTTGGCCCGCCGCCGGTGAACCTCCGGGGCTTTGGTGCAATCCTTTTTCGTTCCACCATGAACCCTGATCTGGAGCCGGCTGTGCGCTCCAACCTCAGCGCCAAAAGTTATTTTTTGATTTCTCGTAATTTTTGTAATATGAGCATCCGTCTGGGTTATCATTTTGCCCTGGTGGAGAGCCATATCTCGGAGATGCTCACCGAAAACTATGTCAGTTTTCAGTTCAAGGGCGGTGCCGCCGATGACCGTCGCCGTCTGCTGCGGCTGGATTTGATCGGCGAAGTGTTGAGCCAATACGATTTTCGGGTGACGCGCAAGGAAGACACCCTCACCGCCCGCCTGGAGAAAATGGAGGCGCCCTTTCTTCTGGAACGTCTCAAAGTGCTGGGTTATCTTTTGATTCACACCCGACAGATCGACATGGTCATGGAAGACCGGGCCATGGTGGCCCATTACCGTCAAAAAATAAACACGGACCTGGAGTCGCTGCTGCGGCAGGCGAGTGGATAACATGATGCAACCGTTGCAATTATTGATCGTCGATGATGAGCCGGAATTCCTTGAAACCCTGGCCGAGCGCCTGCGTTTCCGCGGTTTCGTGGTGCGTGGTGCCACTGGTTGCCGGGAGGCCCTGGTGGCCATGGCTGCCGAACCGGCCCAGGTGGTGATCCTGGATGTAATGCTGCCGGATGTGGACGGTCTGGATTGTCTGCGCAGAATCAAAAAACACTGGCCCCAAGTGGGAGTGATCATGCTTAGCGGTCATGCCTCGATCTCCGCCGGCATGCAGGGAATTGCCGCCGGGGCCAGCGATTATTGCCTGAAGCCGGTGGAACTTGGCGAATTGGTGGAGAAAATCCATATCGCTCACGCCGAGGCCGGATTTTTCGCTCCACAATAAGCCTGCGCCTGTCAACCCCAAGGTGATTTTTTTTATAAATTTATTCAGGCTGTTTTCCTGCCTGTTGGCAACGTTCTGTTGCGCTTGCGAAACCTTCGCAGTATCCGCTTGTTATGTTCCGACCAGTGGCGCACTTTAATTTATCCAAATGTCAGGCTAAAAACTGAGTCCAGTAAATTTTATCAAAAAAAACCACTTGACATACGTTTGTGGGGAGCATTAAGAACAGGCCCAAGACGCCCCGGTTCGATCCATCGTATTGGCTGCTTTTTCGAGCGGGGGCGCGTCATGATCATATGCGGAACGCCTTACTTTCGGCGGTACTCCTTGGGGTTGCCTCTAAGTGGCGATCGGTTCCATCGGACAATTTGTCAGTCGCCTCATCAAGAATCCGATGGAGGCGTTTTATTTTTTTCATCCTTTTTTATCGTAAGGGGGGCTGTCATGGCCGCAGAGTCAGAGGACAAGGAACTATTTCTGGTGAAAGGCTTGTTGATACCGATGAAGCGCTTTCCCCACGTGCAGGAGGATCGGAGCCTGCAGCAGGCGGTGGCGGTGCTTCGGGATTTCACCTGCGGTGAAAATGAGCGGATGCGCTACTCCGAGATGATGGTGATCAGTACCGAGCACAAGCTGGTGGGCCGGGTCAGCATTCAGAGTATCCTCAGGGGGCTTGACCCCAATCTTTCCCAGGCTGTCAAGGGGTATCAGGGTCAGTCTGGGGAATTTCCCAACCTGGCCATCCTTTGGGGCAACTCCTTTTTCTCCGGCTGCAACATAAGTTTCGGGAAGAATATCAAGGACTTCATGACTCCATTGCCGGCGGCGGTCAAGGATACGGAATCGGCCCTTAAAGCCCTGTCCATCATGTTGACCCACAATGAAACGGTGCTGCCGGTAGTTTCCGGCAATGAGGTGGTGGGCGTCATCCGTTTGGAGGAGATTTTCGACGCCGTTGTCAAGCGTTGCAACGCTCAATGATGATCCGGTGGTGATCGTCCGATTCGGGCCTGTCCCGGTCGGTTTAATTTTTTACTGATTTTTAATTAAGTTTTGGCTTGCCGGAGCATGACCGACGGCAAGAGAGAGGGTACGAGTATCATGTCCGAGACAGCGCAAAATACGCAAAACAGTGGTGACGAAGACAAGGTTGGCTTGGCGGAGCAGCCCAGTCGCTTTAGCTTGTTTAAATTGTTCTTTATGTTTCTGGGGATTGGAATATTCCTCTTGGTTTATTTTTCTCCGCCCTGGCCCGCCGCTGTTGACCCCATGGGTAAGGAATTCGTGTTGTCGCCGCAGGGTAAAGCGGCTTTGGGGCTCTTTTTGCTGGCCGGCATCTGGTGGGTTTTTGAAGTATTGCCCATCGGGGTGACCGGCATCACCATCGGGGTGGTGCAGGCGCTGTTCTTCATTCGTCCGGCCAGTGACGCCTTCAAGGACTTCATGGATCCCTCGGTGCTCTTTATCTTCGGCTCCCTGGTCATTGGCGCGGTCTTTACCAAGGTGGGGATCACCAAGCGGATGGCCTACAAGATGCTGGATATTGTCGGTGAGCGCACCAGCATGATCTACCTGGGCTGTTTCGTGGTCACCGCGCTTTTGACCCATCTCATGGCCCATACCGCAGTGGCGGCTACTATGTACCCGCTGCTGCTTTCCATCTACGCCCTCTATGGTGAGGGTGATCGACCCACCAAGTTCGGCAAGGGGTTGTTTATCGGTATGGCCTTTGTGGCCGGGGCCGGCAGTATCATCACCCTGCTGGGTGCAGCCCGGGGTATCGTGGCTTTGGGCTTTTTCTCCGAGATTGTAGGGCGCGAGATCACCTTTTTTGAACTGACCCTTTACATGGCACCGGTGGGCTGGCTGATGGTCTTCCTGCTCTGGGGCTTTTTCATGATCTTCTTCAAGCCGGAGAAGGCGGTGATTCCTGGGCTGCGGGAGAAGGCCCGGGAGCTTAATGCCGCCATGGGTCCACTGAGCCGGGATGAAAAGCTGGCCGGGGTCATTGTCCTGGGGGTTATCGCCTTCCTCTCCCTCCAGTCATTTGTGCCTGCTCTTGAGCCTTTTAACAAGGCGGCGGTGCTGCTGGTCTCCACCATTCTTTTCTTTGCCCTCAAGATTCTGGATATCAACGACCTGGAAGCGGTGCCCTGGAACATCATCCTGCTCTTTGCCGGTGCCATGAGCATGGGCTTTTGCCTGTGGCAGACCGGGGCGGCGGAATGGCTGGCCATCAACTGGCTGAGCTTTTTCCAGGATGCCCCTTCCATTGTCTTTATCCTGGGTATCGCCTTCTTTGTTATGGTGATCAGCAACTTCATTATGAACGTGGCCGCCATCGCCATTTCGGTGCCGGTGGCCCTGGTGGTGGCGCCTTACCTTGGCGTGGCTCCCGAGGTCATTGTTTTTGCCGCCCTGGTAACCGCCGGTATGCCTTTCATGCTGCTGGTGGGCGCGGCCCCCAACGCCATCGCCTACAACTCCAAGCAGTTCACCAGCGGCGAGTTCTTTGCCTACGGCATCCCCGCTTCCATCCTGCTGATGGCGGTGGTGGGGCTGGCGGTGATCCTGATCTGGCCGCTGATGGGCATGCCCATAACCATCACCCCGGAGGCGGTGGCTCCCTGATTTGCAGGTATCAGGCGGCAAGACGGTGATGTCATCTTAAGGTGACGCCGTCTCGCGCCTGAAAATGAAACGTACGACCGACGAAAAACGAATGGGAACGTCCCCCTAAAAAACCAATGAGGAGCGCCATGAAGCAACAAGAGGAAGTTGCCGCCCTGTTCGACGAGTGGAACCGGGCCATCCAAAGCGGTGATCCCGATAAGGTCACCGAGCTTTACGCCTTCAATGGCACTCTGTTGCCCACCGTGTCCAACCAGGTGCGCCACAACCATGCCGAGATCCGGGATTATTTTGTCCATTTCCTGGCCAAGAAGCCCAAGGGCGAGATCAACGAAAGCAATATCCGGATCTTCGGTGACATTGCCTTCAACTCCGGGGTATATACCTTCAGCTTCACTCCTCCCGGGGAAGAACCCTTTGCCGCCACCGCCCGCTTCACCTTCGCCTATCGCTGGCAGGGTGATCGCTGGCAGATCATTGAGCATCATTCATCCTTGATGCCGGAGAAGTAGGCCGCGCCATGTCCGCCGTCATTACCTTCTGCGTGATGTTCGCTTTCTGGATTGTGATGTCCGGAAAGTTCGATCTTTTTCACCTGACCATGGGCTTGCTCTCCAGCGGCCTGGTCACCTGGTTGTCCCATGATTTGCTCTTCTCCGGGCATACCAAGAAGTTCGGCGACCTGATGGTGGAAATCGGCCGTTTTCTGCGTTACGTGGTCTGGCTTTCCTGGCAGATCGTGATGGCCAATATCCATATCGCCGGGCTGGCGCTTTCGCCCCAGGCCCGGGAGATCATGGACCCGCACGTGATCAGCTTCAAGACCGTGCTGAAAACCGACTTTGCCCGCTTTGTGCTGGCCAACTCCATCACCCTGACCCCGGGGACGGTGACCATCCGCATCCAGGATGACGTCTTCTATGTCCATGCCATCACCCCCCAGTCGGCCGGTGACCTGGCCGGGGACGGACCCGGCGAGATGGAGCGCTGGG
>PWOG01000111.1 GCA_003557565.1 Desulfobulbaceae bacterium | reverse complement strand
ACTCGCTGCTGGTGGCCTTCGGCCAGGAGATCTGCCGGCCCGTGGCCCCCCATTGCGACCGTTGCCCCCTGGCCGATATCTGCCCCCGCCTGGGAGCAAAACCCCGGCGGCCGCCCCGTGTTAGCCCCGCACCCCAGCGCGCCGCCGCTGATTCCAGCCTGCAGCTGGCTTCCTGGAACGTCAACGGGCTGCGGGCCATCGCCAAAAAAGGTTTTACCGGCATTGTCGGCGACCTGGATGCCGATATCCTGGCCCTGCAAGAAATCAAAGCGCACCCCGAACAGCTGCCCGGGGAAGTTCAATCCCTGCCGGGTTACCAGTCCTTCTGGCTGCCGGCCAGGCGCAAAGGATATTCCGGAGTAGCGGTCTTCAGCCGTCTGACGCCCCTTAACGTCCTGTACGGCATGGACCGGGGGGAGGAATATGACCTTGAGGGCCGGGTCCTGACCCTGGAATGTGCCGATTTCTTTCTGGTCAACGCCTACCTGCCCAACGCCCAGCCGGCCCTGGCCCGGCTGGACTACAAGCTGGAGTTCTGCCGGCATTTCCTTGAATTTACCGCCACCCTGGCGAGTCGTAAAAACGTGGTGGTCTGCGGTGATCTCAACGTGGCCCACCGGGAAATCGACCTGGCCCGCCCCAAAGAAAACGAGCAGAGCCCGGGCTTCTCCCGCCAGGAAAGGGCGTGGATGGATCAATATCTGGCCGCTGGCTTTGTTGATACCTTTCGGCTGTTCAACGGGGAAGGCGGGCATTACACCTGGTGGAGTTACCGGGGCGGCGCCCGGCAACGCAACGCGGGCTGGAGAATCGATTATTTCTGTATCGACGCCGCCGGCCGGCGGCGGATACGGGAAGCCGGAATACGCCCGGAGATCATGGGCTCGGACCACTGCCCGGTCACCTTGACCATCGGTGGATAATCCGCCGGCCTCAAGGATCGCCACCAGCAGGAACCGTAACCGAGCAGCCGTGCCGTAGATTCAGGCGATCAGCCAGGCCTGGATGCCCTGTGTACACGGCGCCTGGCTGATCTCCCGAATCTGCGGCACGGCTTTTGGGCTACCAGGAGCCGGGGCAGACAAGGAAGAACAATCGCACCACGGTGGTTCAGTTCAGGGTTGACAGTCGGCCCCGGCAGCCACCGACGGCAACCAGGCCCGGAGTTTTGCGGCCAGCTCCTGCAGGCCCAGAGCATGGGCGGCCACCCCGCCGGCGGCATCGGGGGTTGCCGATTCCTGTCGGTGAACAAACCGACGGTGACCGATGGCCCAGCCCTCGGCGTTCAGGAGCTGGGCTCGCACCTGCAGCAGGGTGTGGTTGTGGTGCTCATCCCGGAACACCTGGATAAATTCATCCAGGGACAGGCGCAGGCGACAGGGGGCCGGCAGCAACACCGGCCCGGCGGGCCGGCCGGTCTCAACCCGTGCATCGCCCCGTGAGCGGGAGACGGCGGCCAACTCTAGTTCCAGGGCCCGGGCGATCATCTCCGCCGGCTCCGCCACCCATCGACTTTCCAGATAACTGTGGCGGCGGAGGCTGTCCTGATAATCCAGCCGGTAGTGCATGGCTCGGCTCCGCAGCCAGGACGGGGCGGTAACCTCCACCCTGGGCGCCGCCGCCGTTGACGGTTCTGCGGGGGGGACGACAGGTTCCTCATCGGCGGCGGGCAGGCGCAACTCGTAAATGGCGACCGTGGGAGGCTGCTCAGCCACCAGCCCACAACCGACGATCAAAAACAAAAACGGTAACAGGATCAACCAGATACGCATAACCACCTCCTTGGGCGTAAGTGATCACGGGGGCAAACCGGCTGCTCAGCGGCCGGACTCACCGGGACCCGGCTCCCGCTCGCCCCGGCCGCGGAGAAGGAGCTGAGGAGATTGTTCCAGTTCTTCGAGAAAGTAGCCAAGGCGTCTGGAGCCCACGCTCAAATCTTCCAGCAGACGATCAAGGCGGGGCAGAGTGTCGGCCTGCAAATGGTCGCCGGCACCATGCAAATCACGACCGAAATCGTCCACCACCGTTTCCACCCGGGCGCTCATGGCATCTAGGGAGGCCAGCAATTTCCGCAACTCCTGCACCGCCGGCACCGCCTCGGCCCCGACCTGTTCAAAATTTTCCAGCAGGCCCGCCAAACGATCCCGGTTTTCCGGGCTCGCCAGCCCCTGAATCGCCTCCAGGGTGGCCGGCATTTCAGCCAGGGACTGATCAACCCCACCAACTATGGCTTCAAGTTGAACCACCATTTTATCAAAACGCCCCCGGTTTTCCTCGCTAAGGAAATCATCCAACTGGCGGGACATGGTTTCAAGGCCTTGCATGGCCTCCATAGTAGCCTCGGTAATCTTGGTGAAATCGCTGGGTTTAAGGGGCAAACGGGGAGGCTTGTCGGGCTGGTAGTCAAGCGGCCGGGGGTCATCTCCGAAATCTTCCAGCTGGATATAGGCAATTCCGGTCACTCCCTGGCTGGCCAGCTTGGCCGTGGTGCCTCTGGTTACCGGCAGTTCCTTGCGGATACTGACATGAACCAGGATATTGCGGGGATCCTCGGGGTCCAGGCGAATATCAGTGACCCTGCCCGCCGCCATCCCGCGGAAACGCACGCCGGCATGCACATTGAGATTGTCGATATTTCCTTTCGAGACCAGGATATAATCCCGGGTCTCCTCGCGTTCTTCGGCGAACCACCAGACAGTCAGGGCCAGAGCCGCCCCCATGACCAGGACGAAAACTCCCGCGGCCAGGGCATAGCTGCGATTTTCCATGAGTAATCCTCGGCTTTTCTGCACTCATCAACAACATCCGGCACCCCGGAATCATTGGGCCGTTTAGGCCTAGTACTGAAAAAAACGTTCGATGAACGGATGCCGTACCTTCCTGGTCTCTTCCAAAGAAACCGCGCTGATGACCCGCCGGTCGGCCAGCACCGCCACCCGGCCGGCCAGGGCGTTCAAGGTGGCGACATCATGGGTGACCAGAACCACGGTGATCCCCAGCTGCCGCTGCAGGCGGCGAATCAGATGGACAAAAGCCACGCTGCGTTCGGGGTCCAGGCCGGAGGTGGGCTCGTCAAGCAGCAGCAACTCGGGTTCCAGGGCCAGGGCCCGGGCCAGGGCCACCCGTTTGATCATGCCCCCGGAAAGCTCTGCCGGCATCAACAGGGCATGCTCGGGCTCCAGTTCCACCATGGACAGTTTGTAGGCCACCAGTTCCCGGACCTCCTTTTCCCGCACCACTTTGAGCTCCCGCAGGGGGAATGCGATATTATCCCCTACATTGAGAGCGGAAAACAAGGCCCCCTGTTGAAAAAGCACCCCAAAACGACGGCGCCGGGCCTGTTGCTCGAGATAATCCCCGGCCCACAGCGGTTCGCCGAACAAAAAAATCTCACCCGCCACCGGTCGACTCAGGCCGATGATATGGCGCATTAAAGTTGTCTTGCCGCTGCCGGAGCCGCCCACCAGGGCCACAATCTCGTCGGCCCCGATGGTCAGGTCCACCCCGTCCAGCACCAGGTTGTCCCCAAACCGGCTGACCACTCCCCGCACATCCACCACTGTTTCAGCTGTCGATCTCACCGTTAATCCTCGCCGATAACACCTCTTTGCCCCCGTGACCACTTATCTTGCCACCCCCGTTCCCCGGTAAAAGGCCCCGGATTCCAACCGACCCCGGGCCCGCCGGCCAGAGATAAAGTGCCGCCGGACGTTTCCTCACATGGGCACCCCGACATTACGCAGCACCACAGCGAACACCGCATCCACCAAAATCACTGTCGTGATGGCGGTAACCACCGAAGCGGTGGTGTTGGCGGCCAGGCTCTCGGTGTTGGGCCGGATGCGCAACCCGAAATGACATGCCACCATGGCGATCAGCAGGCCGAAAACCGCCCCCTTGCCCACCCCAATGTAGAGGTTGGCAATGGGCACCACCTGAGGCAGGCTTTCCAGAAAAAAGGCGAAACTGGTCCCCAGCTGAATCCAGGCCGACAGCATGCCCCCCACCAGAGCCACCGCCGAAGTCCAGAGCACCAGCAGCGGCATGACCAGGGTAAGGGCCAGCACCTTGGGCAGCACCAGCCGAATGGAGCGGGAGATACCCATGGCCGCCAGGGCATCCAGTTCCTCGGTAACCCGCATGACCCCCAGCTGGGCGGTCATGGCCGAGCCTGAACGGCCGGCTACCAGCAGGGCCACCAGCACCGGCCCCAGCTCCCGGATAATGCCCAGCCCCAGAATATCGACCAGATAGACCTCAACCCCGAAGGCCTTCATCTGCATGGCCGACAGATAAGAAAGCACCACCCCGATAAGAAAACCCACCAGCGCCGAGACCGGCATGGCCTTGACCCCGACTTTATGGACATTGGCGGAAATTTCTCTGAGCGGCCACAGCCGGGGATGTCGGCACAGAAACAGCAGATCCAGCACCAGCTGCCCCAGCAGGACAAGAAAGTCCAGAACGTGCCGCATAAAGGAAAGCAGAGTGGCACCAAGCAGAACCAGCGCGTCCAGGGGAGTAAAAGAAGAAATCCGGGGCAGTCGCAGGCCCACGTGGGCGGTCACCGCCGCGATCACCGCCCGCAGCTCCTCGCTGATCTCCAGCTCCCGGGGCCAGTCGCGCCCCCAGCTCTGCCAGAGGAGCATGGCGCCGAAACTGTCCAGCCGTTCAATCCCGTTCAGCCGCCAGGGGGTCTTGCGGGAAACCTTTGCCAGTTGCGGCCTGAGGTCCGCCAGGTGAGGGGCCAGCTCCCGCAGGGTCCAATTACCGACCGGGTGCAATCCGCCGCGGGCATCAGTTTCCAGGCGAGGGCGAGCCATGGCGGTCAGCCGTCCCGGTCCAGAACCTGCCGGACTTTCTCCAGCAGGTCATTGATGGACATGGGTTTGTAGAGCAACGGAGTTTGCTGATCCAGAAAAACTTTCTGGCGCAGCATGTCCGGGGCGTAGCCACTGGCGAAAAGACAGCGCACCCCGGGAACCAGCCCGGCAATGATATCATAGGCCTCCTTGCCGTTTAAGCGGGGCATGATCAAATCAAACAGCAGCAGATCCACCTGCTGCCGGTGCTCCTTGAATTTCTCCACCGCGTCCTCGCCGTCCACCGCCGCGATAACCCGGTAACCAAAACGCTCCAGCACCGAACAGGTCATCTGCCGGATGGCGGGATCGTCCTCGGCCACCAGGATGGTCTCCCCCTTGCCACTCAGGCATACCTGGCCGCCGTTGCCTTTGTTCTCCTCATCCAGATTGGCCCCGACAAGTAAAGGAAGATAAACCCGGAACGTGGTGCCCTTGCCGGGCTCGCTGTACATCTTGATGTAGCCATCATGCTGCTGCACTATCCCATAGGTTACCGCCAGCCCCAGGCCGGTTCCCCGCCCCACCTCCTTGGTGGTGAAGAAGGGTTCAAATACCCGCCGCCGGGTCTCCTCGCTCATACCCATACCGCTGTCGGAAACGCTGAGCAGGGCATAAGAGCCGGCTGCGCCATAGCCATGCTCGGCAATGAACTCGGCATCCAGTTCGATACGGCTGGTGGCGACATTGAAGGTTCCGCCCCCGGGCATGGCATCCCGGGCATTGGTGGCCAGGTTGAGCAGCACCTGTTCCAGCTGATGGGCGTTGGCCAGCACCGGCAGAGAGCCGGCACACAACTCGGCCCGGAGCAGGACATCCTCGCCGATCATTCTTTGGAGGAATTTTTCCACCTGGAGGATGATGGTGTTGAGATCAACGGGTTTTCGCTCGCCGGGCTGCTTGCGGCTGAACAGCAGCAGCCCCTGGGTAAGATGGGCGCCGCGCTTGGCCGCTTCCATGATCTGCTCGATATTGCCCCGCAGGGCATCATCGACGGAGGCGTTAAGCAGGCTGACCTGCCCATAGCCGATGATGGCGGTGAGGATATTATTGAAATCATGGGCGATCCCTCCCGCCAGGGTACCCACCGACTCCATCTTCTGTACCTGGCGCAACTGTTCCTCAAGCTTGCGCTGCTCGGTGATATCCCGGGCGGTGGAAAGGGTGCCGCTCCCCCGCCCCTGCTCGTCCCGGAGCACCCGCGACCACCAGGCCAAAAGCCGGGGCTTGCCGTCGCGGCGACGTTGCAGGCTTTCCCAGTAAACAACCTCGTCGCCGGCGGAATGAGGCTGGGCGGCCTGGTATTCCTGCTGTTGCCCGACAAAGTAATGCGACGCCGGACGCCCCAGCAGATCATCGCCAAAAAACTCGTAGCCGGCGGAATTGGCCCAGGTATAAACCTGATCGGCGTCAACCTCGACAATGATATCCGGCACCGCCGCCAGCAAGGCCTGCATGCGTTGCTGGGAAGCCACCAGGCGGGCTTCGAGCTGGGCCCGGACACGGGCATGGCGAATGGTCCGCAACAGATCGGCACCGCCGACACTGCCCTTGACCAGGTAATCCTGAGCCCCGGCTTCCAGGGTGCTCAGGGCGAACTCGTCGTCATCGTGGCCGGTGAGCACCACGATGGGCACGCTGGGCGCCAGCCGGAGCACCGACCGCACCGTCTCCAGACCTCTGGAGTCGGGCAGGGTCAGATCCAGCAGGATCAATTCCGGTTGCCGGCGGGCCAGATAACTCCCGGCATCGGCCAGACTGCTGACCACTTCCAGAATGAACCGGCGGGGCGCGGCATCATCCAGCAGATGTTTAATCAGGACGGCATCACCCGGTTCATCCTCCACCAGCAGAATATGGTGGTCGTTCGTTTCCGTCATGAAATCAAATCCCGT
>PWOG01000146.1 GCA_003557565.1 Desulfobulbaceae bacterium | reverse complement strand
CGGGAGAAGCGCCGGCCAGGCTGTAGCTCAAGGCGCTGCGAAAAAGCAGGCGATGATCCAGCAGGGGCTGTTCCGCTTCCCTGATCAGTTCCAGGCGCGGGCTGCGTCCCGGGGTGGTGCGGGCGGCCAGATCGAGAAAGCATTGATCACTTGCTTCGAGGCCACCTTCATTGCCGCCGCAGATCAACAGAATCATGCCGAAAAGATCGCTCAAAGTATCGACATGGATGGGTCTGGTCCATTCCCGCAGGGTTTGCCAGCGTTGGGGGAAGCCCTGGGAGTAGTTGGTCAGCAGGCGCTGGGCAGCGGCGTCAAGGCCGGCGATCTGTTCCAGGATGGCGCTGGCCTGCCGTGGTTCGGCGTCCGACTTCGATGAGGTAAGCGCGATTTGAGGCGGACCATGGCCGGTGGCGGTCAGCAGGGCCATGCCGCCGGGATCGGGATCAAGGGAGATTCCGAAAAACTCTTGGGCGGCTGATGATGCAATTCGGTTGTCCGGTGAAGTAGCCAGAAAGGCCTGGAAAGCACGGAGGTGCATACCAGATTGCCAGGGCCGGGCTGGACCTTCAGGCCGGTGGTTTGCTCGCACCATAACGGAGGCCATAGCTGTTGCGCCGTTGTTCTTTTCCGTCAAGGAACAGGCCGAAGGCGGTTCAACGCTGGCAAGAAACCGTTCATGGTCGAGGGTGCGGGATTGACCGGCGGGAAAATTGAGGGGCAGCCGCATGGGAAAAAGGGCGTGGGTGCCGGTAAGCAGCCAGTTTTTTTGGTTGTCGGCCACCATCAGTGGTCGAGAACTGGTGGAAATATCGCCGGCCAAAAACAGCAGAGGTATTTCCAGGGCCTGCAGGTGCCGGGCCAGGTACCAGTAAAAAAGGTCATCGGCCAACCCCACCGGAAGGGGCCGGGGAGGGAGCTTATAACGTCTTTGCACGTCTTCGCCGGGTTCCAACCTTACCAGGGGTTTTTCCAGGGCGGCCAGCAAGAAAAGTTCATCGTCACCGCAGAGCCACTGGTCCGGTAGAGACTGGGGAATGGTGACCAGTGCCAGGCATTCTTCCCAGGATTTAGAAGGTTGCGGGGAAAACAGGATTTCAGGGCTAATGGCGGCGACGGTGGTGCCGGCGGGGGTGACGATTTGCAGACGTTTGCCGTCGGCCAGCAATTGGGCCGCCCGGGCAAAGGTTGCGGCCTGTTCGGCGGGATCGGGCGGGGTTTCTGGGTGCGGCGGCGTTTCCGTGACCCGGAGATCGCCGGCCACCGGCTCCAAGAGCACCTGTTGGCCAGCCCGGGTGGCTGGCGAGCAGAGCCGGCAGTCATTAATTAATTCCGCCCGCCCGGCTTGGAAATTATGCTCCGCCTGTCGCAGGCAACGGGGGCAGGGCGGGAGGTCAGAAGGACTGGTTTGCCGGGCCGATTCTCCGGCAGGAGTAGTTTCTTCAGTGGAGTTGGTTTCGGCCTGATCCATCTGTTCGCCGTGATCCGGGGCAGCGGTGATATCACTGTGTGCAAGAAAGATGGAAAGGGGGATTTCCCGGCCCAGATCTTCGGCCAGGGAGGCCAGTTCCTCTTCGTTGCCGCAGGCCAGCAGGCTGATTTCAGCGTCATGGGTTTGCAGGCGAAGGGAAAGGGATGATTCGGCCTGGAAGCGGGCCAGGAAGTCGATCAGGACACTGTTTGAGGTGCGGGTGCGGAAGAATAAACGAATTTTATGTGGCACGGCAGCCCTCACGGCAACAAAGGCGGGCGATTTCGGCGACTGGGGTGGAGGCCACTTGTGTTCCCCGGAAGCCCCAGCCGGCCAGGATCTCCAGGGCCTTTTCCTCCATCAGTACGGCGGCGTTTTCTATTGGCGGGCTGAGCTTGAAGGTGGTCTCGCTGATGATGGTGGGTACCACTGCCAGGACGGTGATTTGCGGCAGATCACCGGCCATGCGCATCATCGCCAGGGTCTGGTGCATTTCCACTTCATGGGCGCTGCCCCGGCCGGTGACCGGGGCCGGCACCTGCTGATAATCAAAACAGAAGACCTCGCCGGGGGCGGCACCGCTGGCGGTGATGGTATCAAGGAGCAGGACCCGCCGGTAATCGGCCAACAACGGGATCAGGTGCGGTCCCAGGGTGCCGCCGTCGACGATATCCAGGGTGGCGTGTAAGTGATCACGGGGGCGAAATGGTAAGCGGTCACAGGGTGCCGCAGGTTGTGGTGATCGGGGCGGCGAAGCGTGCATAAGTACGTGAGCCGGCCTGATCGCCGCAAGATGCGGTGCCCTGTGATCGCTTACGGTGGCGTTATGCTCGGTCTGGTCGTCAATGGTGAAGTGGTAATTCTGCTGCAACAGAGAGGCCAGGTGTACCCCCAGCCCCTCGTCGCCGAACAGAACGTTGCCCACCCCCAGCACCAGGGTTTCGGGTATGGCTTGCAAGTCGATCAATTCTTGGGCGGAATTTTTTTAAAGCTGTAACCGCTGAACATGGGTTCCGTAACCGTACCGGGACTTTTATTGGCCGCCCAGTACACCAGGTACAGGTGGACGGGTATAAATATGATCAGAATCCACATGATAATGTAATGCAGATTGCTGACCCCGGTCAGTCCTCCCAGCGTGACCGAGACCGGTCCCAGCAGGGTGCCCAGCACTCCCCCCAGGCCATCGTGGTAATTGGCGGCGTGGAGGATCAGACCGGTGAGCAACTGAAGCAGCAACAGGAGCATGAGCAGCATGTAGGCTACATGCTGAAGCGGGCCATATGCCCCGCGGCGTTCAAATGGGCACAGCAGGAAATAATACTTGATCTGCTTGCCCCAGGTGGCGAGGCTTAAAGTGTCTTGAAAAGAATCCCATTCATAACGTCGGCTGTGGGTATCAAAGAAATAGAGAAAAATTCGCATGATCATGACAAAAACCAGACCAAAACCGAAAACCACATGCCAGAAACGAAACAGAGCGTTCTGGAAGTTTGCCGGCTCCAGGGCCGGACTGGGAGTCATAAAGGGTTTGGCCAGGTAAAAACCGGTGCCGATCAAGGCGAAGATCAGCAGAGCCCGCAACCAGTGCAGACCGCGGATTTCCGCCGAATAACAGTAGAGCTTGGCAAAGAATTCACGTTCAGTTTTCATCTCGCCGGACCTCCAAGCAAAGTTGTCTGCAAACCGGAAAAATCAACCGCTATCGTTTTACCCCACGGTCGATTGCCGTGACTCATCATAACCAAATCACAGTGTTGCTCCCGTAAGCGTTCACGGGGTGCCGCAGGTTGTGGCGAGCAGGACGGCGATGCGTACATCAGTACGTGAGCCGGCCCGATCGCCGCTTTTGGCGGTGCCCCGTGATCGCTTACGACTCATCGACCCGGCTCCACTCGGTAATTGGCCAGCTCGTTGCCCTGGTAATCCATGACGTGCACGGCGCAGGCCAGGCAGGGATCGAAGGAGTGAATAGTGCGGATAATCTCAAGGGGCTGGTTGGGGTCGGCCAGCCGGGTACCGATCAGTGCCGCCTCGTATGGGCCGTGCTGACCGGCGGCGTCCATGGGGCTGGCGTTCCAGGTGGTGGGTACGACACACTGGTAGTTGTCGATCACCCCGTCTTTGATTCGTACCCAGTGGCCGAGGATGCCGCGGGGAACATCTCCCAGGGCCCGGCCCTGGTATTCCCGGTTGTTGTCGATCACATAAGGCGCGCAGGTTTCCTGGTCCACCTTGAGATTTTCCACCAGGTTGAGCAGGGTGGTCTTGCCGTGGTCGGCGATGAGCTTGGTCTGCAGCATCCGGCCGGCGGTGCGCCCCAGGGTGCTGAACAGGGCCGGAACCGGCACTCCGGTTTCCCCCAGGAAGTTGTCCACCACCGTGCGCACTTTTTCGTTGCCCCGGGCATAACCCACCAGCATCTGGGCCAGGGGGCCGACCTCCATCACCCGGCCGTCGTAACGGGGAGCCTTGACCCAGGAATACTTGCCGGCTTCGTCGAGTATTTTGGCCGGCCCCTGCATGGTCTCACCGTCCAGAAAGCCGGTGTATTCTGGTTCGTTTTTGCCCTGGTAGGGATGCCGGCTTTCATCGTCGCGATACCAGGAGTGGGTGACCTCCTCGGTGATTTTTTCCTCGTCGACATCGTGGGCCTGCCCCAGGTCACCGTTGAGGACCATGCCGCTGTCGAACAGCCATTCGTTGTGGCTGATCTGGAAATCCCGGGCGCTGATGAAATTCTGCACCCCGCTGCCCTTGAGAACGCTGTCTTCGCCGATATAGGCCTCGGCCGCCATTTTGACATCGGCGTAATAGGCCCGGTTCACAAAATCGGTGATCTCATCGAACTTGGTGAGATATTCACCCAGCCGGTTAGGATTGAGAAGATCCATGACGCAGGTCACCCCGCCCACCACCAGGGACTGGGGATGGGGCTGCTTGGCCCCGAAGATGGCCATCATCTGGGCGGCGTTGCGCTGTACCTCCAGGGCCTTGAGATAATGGGACAGCACGATGAGATTCTGCTCCGGGGTGAAATGATAGGTGTTGTGCCCCCAGTAAGCGTTGGCAAAGGGACCAAGGTGGCCTTCTTCGACAAAACCCTTGAGCCTGGCCTGTACCGCCGTGAGCTCATCGGCCCCGGTGGCGATGGGCACATCGGCGTACTTGAAGGCCAGGTCCGAGGCCCGGCGGGGATCGGCCTCCAACGCCCGGGTGATATCGCACCAGTCCAGGCCGTGGAGATGATAGAAGTGGACCACATGGTCATGGAGAAACAGGGCCTGGCTCATCATGGTCCGGGTCAGGATGGCATTGTAGGGCGGGGTGATGCCCAGGGCGTTTTCCACCGCCTCGATACTCACCCGATAATGGGAGTAGGTGCAGACTCCGCAGATTCTCTGGGTCAGCAGGCCGGCATCCCGGGGGTCGCGTCCTTTCAGGATAAGCTCGATGCCCCGCCAGAGGGTGCTGCTGGCGTAGGCGTCCTGGATGACATTGTTGTCATCAACCATAACCTCCATTCGCAGATGTCCTTCGATACGGGTAATGGGATCCACGACGATGCGTTGGGCTGCCATAAGCGGGTCTCCTTATTTCTCTGAAAGTCCTGTTCCGGTTGCCATAAAGCCGGAGTTCAATCGGAAAGCCTTGATTTCCGGGCAAATGATCATGAAGGCCATCTGGCAGGCGGTTACGTGGTGCCGCAGGTTGCGGTTGGCGGGGCGGTGATTCGTACACAGGTATCCGAGCCGACCCCAATGCTGTTTTTTGTGCTGACCAGCGGCCGTTTGCATATCAGGCATTCTTGGCGGTGGTGTCAGTGTTCTTGGCCTTTGCTTCCTCAGGTTTTTCCGGTGCTTTTTTTTTGGGTTCTGCCACCGGGGGTGGCGGATTACGGAAATTGCCCTTGATCACCGAATAAACAGCGTGGGCGCCGATGCCCACCGCAGCGGCGGTGAGCACCCCCAGGCCGATGTTGTCGGCGGTGGCATCGGCGCCGCGACCCCAGAGCACCGTGCGGTAAAGGCGATCCTTGCGGGGTTCCACCAGGGGAGCCATGACATCCCAGAAATCCGGCTCGCTGCAGCCCATGCAACCGTGGCCGGCCTGGACCGGCCAGCTGGTGAACTGGTTAAACTTTTGCCGGGAGCAGTTGTTAAAGGTGTAGGGCCCTTTGCAGCCTACTTTGTAAAGGCAGTAACCCAGCTTGGCGCCCTCGTCGCCGAAGCGTTCGACAAACTCGCCGGCGTCGAAGCGACCGCGTCGTTCACAAAGGTCGTGGACCCTCATTCCGTATGACCAGCGGGGGCGGTTGTAGAGATCCAAAGCCGGCAGGGTGCCGAAGAGGATGAAATGAAGCAGGCTTCCCACCATGTTCTTTTCGCTGGGGGGGCAACCCGGGATATTGATCACCGGTTTGTTGATGATTTTGCTCAGGGCCTTGGCCCCGCTGGGGTTGGGATACGCGGCCTGGACCCCGCCGAAGGAGGAGCAGGAACCAAAGGCAAACACCGCCATGGCGCCCTCGGCGGCCTGGCGGCAGACCTCCATGCCGGTGTGGGCCAAAGGCCCGGTGGTCATGTGGATGCCGTTGTCGGCGGTGGGGATCGCGCCTTCGACGATAAGCAGATAGTTGCCCCGGTGATTTTCCTGGGCGCTGGCCAGGTTCTCTTCGGCTTGCCAACCGCTGGCCGCCATCAGGGTGTCATGGAACTCCAGGGAAATATGGTCAAACAGCAGGGTATCCAGGGTGGGGGCTTCGGAGCGGATAAAGCTTTCGGAACAGCCGGTGCATGAAGCCATGTGCAGCCAGATCACCGGAATTCGGTTGAGCATTTCGGCGGCCCTGGCGGTCAGGGGGGCAAACTTGGCCGGCAACGACAGGGCGGCGGTCATGGCCACCGACCATTTCATGAAATCCCGCCGGGAGAACCCTTGGCTGGCCAGTCGTTCGCTCAGTTCCGGGCCGGAACGTACCGGCTGGCGCCGACCCAGTTCGGCCAGCCGCCGTTTGGCCTGGCTTGCGAGATTGCTGAAAGTGGGCCGGGACTGCTCATCTAGCTGGGAATATGAGGTCATAAGCCTTACTCCTTGTTGTTGTGAAGTTTTGCCCGGGTTGTCGAGGCTGGCTGCCCCTCCACCTTACTTATTGAATGTATATCCTATGTAAAAACAATGTCAATTTAAAGGTTTCAAATATATTAAAAAAAATGGCTGTTCTGTTTTTTGCCCCATTCCGGTTGTCGACAAAAAGCTGGCTGCAATAACGTCCGGGTGCTTCAGGGAAAATGTTCCTACTGGTGCGCCCTGCAATTGAGACAGATCAAAGGGGCGGCATTGCATGGGCGCCAAACCTCTCGAACTCGTAACTTAATCATTCATATCTTGTTTTACTTTTCAGAAATGCCTGTGATACAACAATAGTACTGACGCAAGCGATCACGGGCACCGCATCTTGCGGCGATCGAGTCGGCTCTCGTACTGTTGTACGCATCCCCGACTCACTTGCCGAAATCTGCGGCCCCCGGGACTGCTTACTTCTTTATGATAGACTCTGTGGTCACATGCCTATCTTCAAGATTGTAAACAAGGTCTGGACGGCCCGTGGTCGCAATTTTTACCTTAATAATAGAGGACTGAGGCGATGAAAAACTGTTTTACAACGTTGGCTTTGTCGGTGCTGCTGCTCTTCACTTTTGCTGTCATTGGCACCCCGGTCGTTGCCGATGATCGACCGGAATCATCGGTGGGTGAGGAGTACCTTCTGGGAATCGGTGATGTGATCCTGGTGCAGGTCTGGAAGGAGGAAGAGTTGTCCGGGGAGCAGCAAATAAGACTTGACGGCCGGATCTCACTGCCGCTGATTGGCGACATCAAGGCGGTCGGCGTCCCCCCGGAGGAACTGGCGGCGCAAATCGAAAAACATTATCGCCGAACCCTGGCCGAACCGTCGGTGACGGTAACTCTTAAACAAAGTAACCAGCGCTATTATGTGGTCGGCCAGGTCCAACAGCCGGGAGAATTCCCCCTGGATTCCCACTTGACGGTGCTGCAGGCCCTGGCCCGCAGCGGCGGTTTTCTGGAGTGGGCCAAGACTTCCGATATTGCCATCATCCGCCGCGATGTGGAAGGAGGCGAAAAAATCTTGCCGTTCAACTATGACAGAATGCTCCGTCGTGGCGATTTAAGCAATCATCTGTTGCTTGCCCCGGGAGACACCATTGTCGTTCCTTAAAATAATAAAGGTGAATTGACAATGGTGAACAAAGAAGAGCGTATACGCTGGAATTATTATCGGGGAATTTTATTCCTGGCCCTGCCGGTGCTGTTGGCAGTCGGCCCTGAGCCTGCCTGGAGCCGGGAAAATATTTTGAGCGGCAGCTTTGGTTTGCGGCAGGAGTATGATTCCAATATTCACCTCACCGCCACCGATCGTCGCTCGAGCTGGTACACGGTACTGGCTCCGGGGTTTCTTTACCGTTCCCGTGCGCCGAAAAATCAATTTCAGCTTGGCTACAATCTGGGGTTCAGGCACAACCATACCACCGGCGGGGAATCGCTGGAACACAACCTGCTGCTCCAGGGAGACGCCGAGTTTTCTCCCCGCTGGCAGGCCGGAATCATGAACCGGTTTTATCTCTCCGACGATTCCGATTTTGCCGGTGACCCCATCCCCGATGTGGATCCGGAACTTTCACCAAGGCGGGAGAGGGAACGCTTCCGGCTCAATGTCTTCTCTGTGCACAGCGATTACCAGTTCTCCCGCCATGGAACCCTGAATTTGGGATACGACAACAGGATACTCAGGAACAAAGCCGGGACCCGGGACGATTATATTCGCCATCATCCCAACGTTACGGTGGGCTATCAACTTAGCAAAAGATGGGCAACGGAAGTGGGTTATGGCTATATCCGCGGTGATTTCGATCAGGGAGACGACCTGGAAACCCACGCCGCTGACCTGCGCATGATTTATCAGCACTCCCATCAAAGCCAGTTCTCGGTCAGTTACGGTTACAACCAGACCGACTACCGGGGAGAAACCCCGGACTATCGCCTGCACAGCGCAAACGGCAACTGGACCCGGCACCTGGATCCCCATACCACCATGGCCGTGACCGTGGGCGGTACCAGGGTCAAGCGAGCAAACAGGGAAGATAGTGATTTCCTGGCTGGTTCGGCCGAATTGACTCGGGAATTTCAGCGGGGCTCGATCTCTCTCGGCGGTAGTGCCGGTGTTGAAGAAATGCAGTTTACCGGTGGTGATGAGGGTGATCTTTCCCGTTTCCGGCAAGTGAGGATTTCCGGCAACCGGCAGTTGCTGGAACGGCTTCGGGGCGATGTGAGGTTGTCCTGGCGGCAAAATGATTTTATTGACCGGCCCGTGGCCAATCGGGAGCGAATATATGACGCCGGTTGTGGTCTGGCCTACATTTTGGGCCAGGGTTATGAACTGTCAACCCGTTATCGTTTTCGTGAGCTGGATGTTCGGGATGGCGATGGTTACGAAGACCATCGGGTGTACCTGGAACTCAGCTTCGTCCGTGATTTTTTTAAATGGTGAGAGTGGAAATTATGAGCGAACAACAACAGCAGGTGACCAAAACCATCAACTTTGTCTCCCGCAATCATCTGATCATTCTGTTTTTTCTGCTCTGCGGTCTGGCGGTTGGCTTGGGTTGGTACCTGAAAAGTCCCCAGGTTTACCAGGCTTCCGCCCTGATCGTATACCAGCAGCAGGCCAATCCCGCCAGGACTGCCGGCATCGATGCCCGCCCGCAGGAAATGATCAACACCGTGGCCCAGCAGGTAACCAGTCTGTCCAGTCTGCAGGAAATGATCGAAACTCTTGAGCTTTATGCCGATCGCCGGGAACAGCAGCCGGTTTTTGATGTGGCGGCAACCATGCGCGAGCATATCGACATCACTTCCGAGCAGGGGACGGATGCTTTTCGGGTGTCTTTCAAAGGCGATGATCCAAATCAGGTAATGAGGGTTGCCAATGCCCTGGCCGCCAGATTCCTGGAAGAGAATATCCGCTTCCGGGAACAGCGGGTTACCGAGGCTTCGGCCTACATCCGGGATGAACTGGCCATTGCCAAGGAAGCCATGGATGAGCAGGAAGAGAGAATGCGTGATTACAAGTTGAAGCATTACAACCAAATGCCCGAGCGGCAAAACGTCAACATGGCCCAGCTTAACACGCTGCAGACCCAGTATCAGAATATCCAGAATAACCTTCAGGATCTGAAGCGAACCAGGCTCATGATCCAGGAACAGATCAATATGCGCCAGGATTTTCTGGCTCGGCAGGCCGACGGCCAGGGTACTGCCGGAGGTGGCGGAGGGGCGTTGACCGAACTGGATCGGCTGGCAAGCCGACTGGATGAGCTGCGAAGCCGTTACACCGACAATCACCCCGATGTCAGGCGTCTGCAAAGCCGGATTTCCTCCTTGCAAACGGAATATGTTGTCGGTGGTGGCGAATCAGACAGGGAGGGCAATTATCCGGCCCGGGATAACCAGCTTGCCCAATTGGAACTGCAGCTCAATGAAACGGATAACAGCATATCCCGCCTCAACGAGGAACAGGACAAGGTGCGCCAGCGTATTGAACAGGTGCAGCAGTGGGTAGAAGCCGCTCCGGTACGGGAAGCGGAATGGGCGGCCCTGACCCGGGATTACAGCCAGTTGAAGCAGCATTACGAGGCGCTGGTGAGTCGCAGCCTGCAGGCCGACTCCGAGGAAATGCTGGAACATCGGCAACGGGGCAGTCAGTTCCGGATCATTGAATCGGCCCATTTGCCGAGCACACCATTCAGCCCGAATTTTAAGAAAATAATGTTTATGGCCGTGGCGCTTAGCTTGGGCTTGGGGCTGGGGTTGGGCTACGCCAGGGAGCACCTGGACACTTCTTTCAAGAATGTCGACGACCTGGAGGTCGAACTGGGGTTGCCTGTCACTTGCGCCATTCCCGCTATTTCCACGGCCAGGGAGAAACGCCGGAAGCGGTTGGGCAATATAGTCATGATTTTTGGCCTGGGCAGCGCTTATGCGGTCCTGGTCGGCGCAATACTGATGCTCTGGATACAGGGCGAGATCGTTATATAGGCGCGTTGCATGTATCTATCATACTATGGTCTGAAAAGGAGTCCCTTTGACATCTCCCCCAATCCGGAGGTGGTGTTCATGAGTGATTCTCACCAGGAGGCGCTGGCCATCCTGCGTTACGGGGTGATTGAGCGCAAGGGCTTTCTTTTGCTCACCGGCGACGTGGGTACCGGCAAGACCACCCTGTTGCAGCTGCTGCTTAAATCGCTCGGCTCTCGGGTCCGTTACTGCCTGATCAGCAATCCCACGCTGACGACTAACGACTTTTATGACGCCGTGTCGGCCGGATTCTCTTTTCCCGCCTATGACGGCAACAAGGCGAGGTTTCTTCGTAATTTTGCCGCTTTTCTCGGCCAATGCGGAAAACGCCAGGAAAGGGTGCTGCTGATCATTGATGAAGCCCATGTTCTGCCGGTGGACCTGCTGGAGGAGATTCGCCTGCTTTCAAACCAGCAGGACGCCGCCAGCGGTATCCTGAGTGTTTTCCTGGTGGGGCAGCCGGAGCTGAATCAGCGACTGAGTGATCCGCGCCTTTTGCCTCTGCGTCAGCGCATCGCCATCCGTTTCCACCTCGAGGCCTTCGACCATGACGCCACGGCGGGCTACATAAGCTTTCGACTGCGTCAGGCCGGGGCGCAGCGTTTCGATCTGTTCACTACTCCGGCCCTGAAGTTGATTCACAAAGCCACCGGCGGAGTGCCGAGGCTGATCAATATATTATGTGATCAGGCACTGCTCACCGGTTTTGCCGAAAGTCGGCCCGTTATTGACGAGGCAACGATCCGGGAGTGTGTGCGGGAGCTGCATATCCCGGGGGAGGTCGAGCTGCTGCCGCTGCCGTCCCGGCCTGGTTTCGGGCACATCTTCAGGCAGCGTGCCGGGGCAATTGTTGCCGCCGGGATAGCGTTGCTGCTGGCCTATGGCGGTGTCTGGGTATGGTTGAACGGTTGGTCCATGCAACAAGGGGATATCGCTCAATTTGTGCGCCGGTTGTTTTATTCATGGCCTTTTATCTAATCGCCGGCGTTTAACAAAACACAAAGGTGTTCTCGTGGGAAAAGTTTTTAAGGCCTTGAATAAGGCGCAATCCAATGTCGTAAATGAGGTCGCCCAGCAAGAAGAGAAGGTGGGATCCGTTTCTGCTGCTTCCGGGCCTGAGTTGAAACGCCCCGTGGCTTCGGCCAGGTCTCAAACCGCTGAGTCGACAACTAGGCCGGTAACCGTCCCCCGGCAAGAAAATAAGGGAGCACCTCTCCCCCATAAAACCGTGCCGGCTTCCTTCGTTGCCCGTAATGAAGCGGCCGCCCCCTTGGATAATACCGCCAGAGGCTGGGATGAACGGCTGGTGACCGCATTTGGTACCGCTTCGGCGGTGAGCGAGGAGTTTCGCCGCCTGCGCACCCATATTCTCCATCCCCCAAACGGTGGCACCCCCCCCCGGACCATTCTGGTGACCAGTGTGTTGCCCCAGGAAGGTAAAACCTTTGTCTGCGGCGGGCTGGGGGTGGCTCTGGCCCAAGGAGTAAAGGAACACGTTCTGATGATTGATTGTGACCTGCGCCGCCCCTTTCTGGCCACCCTGTTTGGCCAGGACAATGAGCAAGGGCTGGCCGATCATCTGGGCAGCGGGATGGAGCTGGGGGGGGTGATACGCAAAACCGGTCTGGGCAAGCTTTCCCTGGTTCCTGCCGGCCCTCCGCCGACCAACCCGGCGGAACTGCTGGGCTCGGAAGAGCTGGTAGCCATGATCAGAGAGGCCAAGGAGCGTTATGCGGATCGCTATATCCTGCTGGATAGCCCGCCCCTCCAGCAGGCGGCGGAGACCGCCATACTGGCCAGGCTGGTGGACGGGGTGGTGCTGGTAGTGCGGGAGGGCCGATCACGTCGGGAAGCGGTAGCCAGGTTTGTAAACAACATCGGGCCGGAAAAGATTGTTGGCGTGGTTTTCAATGCTTATGAAAGCAACCTCCTGGAACGGAGTCTGTATGGTTCCTATGGGGGGGCCTATCACTACTCGTCATACACTGCTGAAACCAGGTGATTAGAAGATGAGCAGAGGGGTCAACCCAAAAATGAATAATTTCCTTGAAACGGGGCCACCCCGGGCGGAGATCCGTATAGATCACAAGGAAGTGGAGCGTTTGCGAAAAAACCGGAGCGCCCTG
This sequence comes from Desulfobulbaceae bacterium, assembly GCA_003557565.1. Taxonomy (GTDB): domain Bacteria; phylum Desulfobacterota; class Desulfobulbia; order Desulfobulbales; family Desulfurivibrionaceae; genus Desulfurivibrio. The sequence continues at coordinate 11,081 of PWOG01000146.1, read as the reverse complement.
TTTGACAGTATGTCGGATATGGTTTTCCTGGTCCGGGGCGATTACTGCATTGAATACATGAATGCCAGCGCCATCGAGACCTTCGGCAATCTGCAGGGCAATATCTGCCAAGAGGCCCTGGGTTGCGCTCCGGAACAGTGTGCAGATTGCCCGGTTACCCAGTCAATGGCGGGCAAGGTCTGCCAAGGCCTTTTTGAGCGCCGGATTGGCCGGGTTTATGTGGAGTATAATTATGTTGCGTTTCAAGGCTATCAGGACGAGCAGCTGGTCATGATTGTCATGCGCGACGTCACTGAGCGCAAACGGCAGGAAAAAGAGCTGGCCAAGTTCCACAACAATATTGAAAAGGTCCTGGAGGAGAAGATTCAGGCCTTGAATGAAAGTGAACGGGTGCGGCAGGAGCTGCGCCGGGAGGTCAACGTACTCAAGCGGGAGCTGGATCGTTACGGCCGGCAGGATGACGAGATGGTGGGGGAGTCCAGGATGCTCCGCGAACTGCGGGAAATGATCAACCATGTGGCCGATTCTGAGGCCACCATTCTGATTACCGGTGAATCCGGCACTGGCAAGGAACTGGTGGCGGACATCATCCACAGGCGCAGCAGCCGTAAAGACAAACCGTTCCATAAGTTTAACTGCGCCGCGGTTTCAGAAAGCCTGCTGGAAAGCGATTTGTTCGGGTATGAAAAAGGGGCGTTTACCGGGGACACCGCCCGCCGTCAGGGTAAATTCGAAATAGTCGACAATGGCACCATTTTTCTGGACGAAATCGGGGACATAAGCCCCAGGATGCAAATAGCCCTGCTGCGCGTGCTGCAAAACGGCGAGATTGTCCGGGTGGGGGGTAACGAGACCAAGAAGGTTGATGTGCGGGTGATCGCCGCCACCAATGTCGATCTGGCGGAGGCGGTGGAGTCCAAAAAAATTCGGCGTGATCTTTATTACCGGCTCAATGTGGTCAATATCCATCTTCCCCCTCTGCGAGAGCGTCGCGAGGATATCCTGCCCCTGATAACCCATTTCGTCAAGAAGTACCGGATCGCCTTCAAAAAAGAGATCGACTACCTGCCCAACCGGATAATTGATCGTCTTCTGCAGTATGACTGGCCCGGCAATGTTCGGGAGCTGGAAAACGTTATCAAGCGTGCCATCCTTTTGGCCAGGGACAACGTTATCACCGAAAAAGAACTCTCTTTTGAAAGCAGCCCCTCGAGCAATAATCCGGTGTCAGCGGGCAGCCACATTGAAAAAAGGATGCTGGAACAGCCCCTGAAGGAAACCATGGCCGAATTTGAGGCCAAGGTTTTGGCCACCGCCATGGATCGCTATGAACGCAATCCGCAAAGTGTGGCCAGTGTTCTGGGGTTGGGAAAAACCACTCTCTACGAAAAGCTCAAGCGTTATAAACTGAATGGGGGCAGGAATTCAATGTAAATCGGGTATATTTTTTGCATGCACAGTATGGGTGTTGTAAGCAATTGCCAGCCGCTTCAGTATAAATTTCACCCGAGCGTGGTATGCATGGCTGAAACTCAACCCGTAACCACTGAATGCCCTTACTGGTGTCCTCGATGTGAACATATCTGCACGATGACGGTGTGCGGGCTTTATGTGCCACTGCCGGAACATGTCAGTCAATTCTGCCTTACCGCGCGCTGGCATCAGTGCCCGCAACATCTTAGAGGCTGTGAGAGGATGTTGGATTTGAACTGGGAACGGGGGCTTAGTCAGCAACAAGGCCGCCGCAGTTACCCCCGTTTTACCCGTCGTATAGAGCTGGTCTTGTTTCCGGCGGTTGACGGAGCGGATTCTAAGGATACTGCTAATCTTTTGTCATGGACCATTGAGCTGGGCTTGGGGGGGATGCGGGTTGAAACCAGGGTTGCCCTGTCCTGCGGGACTAAAACCTATTTTGTCTTCGGAGAAGATTCACTGCTCCCCGGCTTTATCGGCCAGGCCGAAGTTCGATGGAACAGGGTGGTAAAATCGACTGACAATTACCAGTGTGGTCTTTGTTTCGTCGATAAAGCATCCAGCGGAATTGTCGGGAAACTTTTGGAGGACGATTCCGGTTTACGGAACTTAAATAAGGAGTTTTATCCTTGATAAAGCGATCTTTTTTTAAGTTGGTTCCGGATCCCGGAAAGCGAACCGGACACTATCCTGCTGATCGGGGAATACCCAGGCGCTTTAAATCCTTTAAATGCCATTGGCTTTGTTTGACACCCCGCACTGCTTAATATAGCATTAATAAAAGCTGTTTTTTTATCATTGCCGTGCAAACAGGTGGGGTTGATCATTTGGTGATGCATAATCATCGTGCGAGTGGGAAATCGTCTAAAACCGTGCTGGTCACCGGCGGGGCTGGTTACATCGGCAGTCATACCTGTGTGGAGTTACTGACTGCCGGCTACACGCCGGTCGTGGTAGACAGCCTGGTCAACAGCAATCGGGAGGCTTTGCATCGGGTGGCAACGATCACCGGTCAGCAGCCTTGGTTCTACCAGGCAGATCTCCGGGATGAGGCTTCCCTGGCGCGGATCTTCGCCGAACACGACATCGGGGCGGTGATTCATTTCGCCGGCTTGAAGGCGGTGGGCGAATCGGTGGCCATTCCCCTGCATTATTACGAGAACAACCTTGGCGGTACCCTGACCCTGCTGAGGGTGATGGCCAATGCCGGAGTCAAAGTTATGGTTTTCAGCTCTTCGGCCACCGTTTACGGGGCGGCGGAGACCATGCCCATTCAGGAAGATTTTCCCCTTTCCGCCACCAATCCTTACGGTCGCGCCAAGTTGATGATCGAAGAGATCCTGGGAGACCTGCATACTGCCGATCCCACCTGGAATATTGCTCTGCTGCGCTATTTCAACCCCGTGGGCGCCCACGCCAGCGGCCTGATCGGCGAGGATCCCCGTGGTACACCAAACAACCTGATGCCCTTCATAGCTCAGGTGGCAATTGGGCACCAGCCGGAGCTTCAGATATTCGGCAACGATTATCCCACCCCGGACGGCACCGGCGTCCGGGATTATATCCACGTAGTGGACCTGGCCCGGGGGCATCTCGCCACCCTGGATTATCTCTCCCGCCGTCCTCTGCGAAACGGGACTTATCCCGGTGTCTTTGCCTGCAACCTGGGCACCGGACGGGGTTATTCGGTTATGGAGATAGTCCGGGCCTTTGCTCGGGCATCGGGTCGTGAAATTCCCTGCCGAATCACAGCCCGCCGCCCCGGTGACATTGCCCAGTGTTACGCCGACCCTGCTCTGGCACAACAGGAACTGGGCTGGCAGGCGCAAAGGGGTATTGATGAGATGTGTTTGGACTCCTGGCGCTGGCAGTCCAGAAATCCCCATGGTTATCAATAACGGCGTTAAAACTCCAAGATTGATGACAATGTTTGGCTGGGCAGTGGTGTAATGGTATTGGAGGTCACTGCATGCAGTGTTTGCTGTTGGCCAAATTATCTGATTTTTGAGAGGTGCATTGCTATGGATAAGGTCGTTACGGTAATCACATCATACAACCGGGCTGATTTTATCACAACCTGTCTTAAGTCAGTTTTGGCCTCTTCAAATGACAATCTAGAAGTCCAGGCATTGGTTATGGACAATGGCTCCTCGGACGGCAGTCCGGAACTGGCGGCCGCATTTGGGGAAAAGGTGCGAGTTGAACATACTCCAGACAATCGACCCGTGATAGGTGTGATTAATCGGGGGCTACGTATCGCCCTCGATGAAATGAAACCGGATTATATCATCCTGATGAATGAAGATACAGAATTCCGCCCCGGAGCCTTATCGGCGCTTGTCTCATCAGCAGAAAAACACCCGAACGCTCTGCTCACTCCCCTGCAACTTAACTATCGTCAACCTGACCAAGTGGATCCTATAATGTTGTCTTTGACGGAAAAGGCAGAGGGGTTGCTCGAAGATGCACTAATGGGCCGGCCACTAAAATCGACCTATCCAGTGCGGATGATCATCGGTGCCTGCATGTTTGCGCACCGGCAAGTCTGGCAGCGCCTGGGGTATTGGGATGAACTGTACTTGTTTTATGGGCCGGACTACGATTACTGCAATCGAGCCTTACATCTGGGGTATGAAGTGCTTATGGTGCCGCATGCCCAAATGCTTCACGCGCATGGAAGTGTTAACCCAGAAATTCGAGCAGTAAAAAATAGAGATAGACATACTACGTGGCGCTTGCATGCTCAAGAGAGGTACATGTTTATACTGAAAGACCCGGACACGCAAATGCCCCGATGCTTGTTGCAATTTTTTGGGCGATTTGTCAGTGATCAATTCAAATATTTTTTCTCGCTTTGGCCAAAGTGCATGCTGCTTTCCGCGTCGGCATTTTGGGACTGTGTCTTAAAGCTTCCAAAGGTGGCGGCAAACCGCAAAGACCAATTCAGTAATTCAAGGAAGGCGGTAAACAATCCTTTATAATTGGTATTTTCTATCTGTGTTTTGCTGGTGTATTGAAGATGTATATAGATCGCAAATTTATTTTCATTAAAAAAGGATTATATAACAACTAGAGGGACAGTTATGAAAGCAGTAATCCTTGCAGGCGGGTTCGGGACAAGAATCAGTGAAGAATCTTACTTGAAACCTAAGCCAATGATTGCGATAGGGGAAAAACCAATTCTTTGGCATATTATGAAAATGTATTCTCATCATGGAATTAACGATTTTGTTATCTGTCTTGGCTATAAAGGCTATGTGATCAAAGAGTATTTCTCTAATTATTTTCTCCATACTTCAGACGTGACCTTCTGCTTGCGCGAAAACAAGATGGAAATCCATAAAAAATACGCTGAACCTTGGAAGATAACATTGGTCGATACCGGTGAAGGTACCATGACAGGAGGTCGTCTCAAACGAGTGGCGCAACACATAGGAGAAAGTACATTTTGCCTTACCTATGGTGATGGAGTATCCGATATCGATATAACAAAACTTATCGCTTTCCATAAGGAGATGGGGCGTCAGGCTACGGTCACGGCCGTACAGCCCCCTGGTCGATTCGGCGCTCTGGATATAATAGATGGCGGCGAGATTCGGCGATTCCAGGAGAAACCCACTGGCGATGGATCCTGGATCAATGGTGGTTTTTTTGTACTTGAACCAAGCGTGCTGCCTTTTATTGATGGTGATGATACGGTCTGGGAGCATTATCCGTTACAGCAATTGGCAAAAACTGGTCAACTTTCGGCTTATAAGCATGAAGGCTTCTGGCAGGCAATGGATACTCTCCGGGATAAGAACCTTCTTGAGAACCTTTGGACCACAGGCCAGGCTCCCTGGAAACGTTGGTGAGCATGTTCAATAATACCTACAAAAATTGCAAGATTTTGGTCACCGGGCACACCGGTTTTAAAGGTAGTTGGCTGTCATTGTGGTTGCAATTGCTGGGAGCTGATGTCAAGGGTATTTCCCTGCCCCCGGAGAGTTCACCAAACCATTGGGATTTGCTTGGGCTCGATGTCGACTCCTACGAGATCGACATCCGCAACGATGAGTTACTGCGAAAAAAAGTGATCGAAATCAGTCCTGATTTTGTCTTTCATCTGGCGGCTCAACCCCTGGTCAGACGTTCCTACCACTACCCGCTGGAGACCTGGGCCACCAATGTGATGGGAACCGCCAACCTCCTTGAGGCATGTCGGCATGTCAGTAATTTAGCTGCTATTGTTGTTGTTACTACCGACAAATGCTATGAAAACAAGGAATGGATTTGGGGCTATCGCGAGATCGATCCTCTCGGTGGACATGATCCGTACAGTGCTTCCAAAGCAGGCAGCGAACTTGTCGCAGCCAGCTATCGCAGTTCCTTTTTTAACCAAGAGGCAAAACCTCTGCTGGCTACGGCCCGCGCCGGCAATGTGATTGGCGGTGGTGACTGGTCCGAGGATCGCTTGATTCCTGACTTGATTCGCTCCATAGGCGCAGGAACCCCCCTGGAAATAAGATCACCACAGGCAACGAGGCCATGGCAGCATGTTTTGGATTGCCTCTCTGGTTACCTCCTGCTTGGCCAGCGATTGCTGGAAGGGGATCCGGCCTGTGCCGAGGCATGGAATTTCGGTCCGGCCCGCGAAGGGAATCGGCGCGTTGAGCAGATACTTGAGGCTTTACAGCCGAATTTGCCCGACTTGCAATGGTATTGCAGCGATCAACCCCAACCCCACGAAACCCAATGTCTTTACCTGGATAACGATAAGGCACGAGCAAGACTTGCTTGGCAGCCCGTATGGACCTTTGAAGAAGGCCTGGCAGCAACGGCTGAGTGGTATCGAACCTGGTTGAAACCAGGCGATGTGATCAGCTTAACGCAATTGAGGAGCTACGTTGAGCTGGCAGGGAAACGCGGGCTTCCATGGGCGGGAGGTTTGACCTGATGAATGTCGTTGAAACCAACATATCCGGAGTGTTGATCATTGAGGGCTCGCGGCTTCAGGATGAGCGGGGCTCATTGTCAAGACTGTTCTGTGTTGACGAGCTTGAAGCTGTCCTTGATGCCAGGACCATCAAGCAAATCAACCATTCGGTGACTCGTCGCGTCGGTGCCGTGCGGGGCCTGCACTACCAATATCCGCCGCATGCAGAAATGAAAATTGTTCGTTGCCTCAAAGGTAAGGTTTTTGACGTGGCGGTGGATTTGCGTCATGGCTCACCAACATTTATGCAATGGGTGTCTATGGAACTCTCTCCCGCAATCCATCGCGCATTAGTGATACCTGAAGGATGTGCCCACGGGTTTCAGGTGCTGGAAGCACAGAGCGAGTTGCTTTATCTCCATACAGCGCTTTACACCCCTGCTGCCGAGGGGGCGGTCCGTTATGATGACCCGCTGATCGGAGTTGATTGGCCTCTGGAGCCTACGGACATTTCCGCGAAGGATCTGTCCCATCGTTACCTGGAAAAAACTTTTAAAGGAATCAGCAGATGAAATGCCGGCATTGTCAAAAAGAGTTGCAACACGTTTTTCTTGATCTCGGTTGTGCGCCGCCTTCGAATGCTTACCTTGCAGAAAAGGATTTGACTGCTCCAGAGACTTACTTTCCCCTGAAGATACACGTCTGTGACCAATGCTGGCTGGTGCAGACCGAGGATTACACCGAGGCGGATAAGATATTTGCCCATGATTACGCCTATTTTTCTTCAACTTCCCAGAGTTGGCTGGAGCATTCCGAACGTTATGCAGTCAAAATGATGGGGCAGCTTGGTTTAACGACTGACAGTTTTGTCATAGAAATAGCATCCAATGATGGCTACCTGCTTAAAAATTTTTTGGCTGCAGGCATCCCGTGCCTCGGCGTAGAGCCAACGGACAGCACCGCGGATGCCGCGGAGAAGATCGGGGTTCCCGTATTGCGCGAGTTTTTTGGGGTTTCAACCGCCTCAGACCTGGCCAACGTTGGTAAGTATGCTGATCTGATCTGCGGCAACAACGTCTATGCTCATGTTCCGGACATCAACGACTTTACCGAGGGAATTCGAATCATCTTAAAACAACGGGGAACCGTTACCTTGGAATTTCCTCATTTGATGAGCTTGATTGGCAAGAATCAGTTTGATACCGTATATCATGAACATTTTTCCTATCTTTCCTTAACATCAGTTACGCAAATTTTTAGCCGGGCCGGATTACGGGTGTTTGATGTGGAGGAGTTGCCAACGCACGGTGGCAGTTACCGTGTTTACGGCTGCCACGCCGATAACCCGCAGCCAACCGGACGAGCGGTTCAAACTCTGTTGGATATGGAGGAAAATTTTGGTTTGCGCGATCTTGGTTTGTATCAGGGGTTTCAGCAGAAGGCAGATCAGGTCAAAAATGACTTTGTCGCCTTCCTGATTGAGCAAAAGCGCGCGGGAAAATCTGTGGCTGCCTATGGTGCCGCCGCCAAGGGTAACACCTTGATCAATTATGGCGGGGTAAAACGTGATTTGATCGACTATGTCTGCGATGCGGCCAACTCAAAACAGGGGAAATTTATGCCCGGCAGCCATATCCCGATATTGCCACCTTCGGAACTGGCCAAATTCAAACCGGATTGGGTGATCATCCTTCCTTGGAACATTGCCAATGAAGTGCTGCAAGAACAGGAGCAAGTGTTGTCATGGGGAGGAAAATTCGTCATCGCAGTGCCGGAATTGAAGGTCCTGCCATGAAGCTTTGGGTTACCGGCGCAACCGGCTTTCTTGGTAGACATGTTGTCGATCAACTCCTTGATCAAGGGCATTCCGTCGTTGCCATTGTTCGGGATCCTGAACGGGCACAAACAATGCCATGGTTTGAGCGGGTCAAGTACATTCAGTGTGATTTGCATAAAGACTTCGGTGAGTTGCTTGAGGCGGATGACCGTCCGGATGCGCTCGTGCATCTGGCTTGGGCAGGTCTTGGTGATTTTCGCAACTTCTTTCATGTCAGCACTAACCTTGCTGCCGATTTGGCATTCCTGGAGGCCGCCATTCGCGTAGGCATAAAGCATCTGGTGGTCGCCGGCACATGCCTTGAGTACGGCATGCAATATGGGCCTTTGTCCGAGGAGACCGACACCCATCCTTCAACGGCCTATGGCCTGGCCAAGGACACCTTGCGCAAGAGTTTGCAATTGCTGCAAAAAGAAGTTCCCTTTACTATGCAGTGGATGCGCCTTTTTTATATGTACGGTAAAGGGCAAAATCCAAACTCCCTGCTGTCGCAACTGGATCGGGCAATTGATGAAGGAAAGCCTGTTTTCAATATGTCAGCCGGCGATCAATTGCGCGACTATTTACCCGTGGAGCAGGTTGCGAAGTATTTTGCCCTGGTCCTCGACAACCCGCAATGCCAGGGAGTCATTAACTGCTGCAGTGGCGCCCCTGTTTCGGTTTTTGACCTTGTTAGCCGGCATTGCCAGGCCAGGGGGAGTAATATTCAGCTTAACCGGGGCTATTACCCTTATCCTGATTACGAGCCTTTGGCTTTCTGGGGAATATCTACCAAACTGCCAGCCATTGGCCAAAGTGAACAGAACTTTTCGTAAGCGATCACGGGGCACCGCATCATGCGGCGATCGGGCCGGCTCACGGGCCGGAGCACGCATCGCCGTCCCGCTTTGCTGCAACCTGCGGTGCCCCGTGATCGCTTACTTCAGGTTGATCTCTGTGATCAATTACAACTTTTCAACAAGGAGATCGTGATGGCGGAAGTTTTGGTTCTGGGCGGTGGAGTCGCCGGTATCTCAGCAGCTTGGCACGCGGATCGGGCCGGCCGGGAAGCGGTTATTTTCGAGGCGAAACAGCGATGGGGGGGGTTGCTCGATCACTTCCACGTTGATGGCTTTCGCTTCGACAACGCTGTCCATTTCGCTTTTAGCAACAACGAACCTTACAAGAAAATTCTGGCGATGACCGACTGCATCAGCCACCGTCCCAGACCGTATAATTACGAGCAGGGGTGTTGGTTGAAGCATCCCGTACAGAACAACCTTTACCCTTTGCCGGCGGAAGAGAAGGTCAAAGCCATCTTGGGATTTATTGAGCGCCCCGACCAGACTGAAGATCCGAATTACCGGCAGTGGCTGGAGCAGCAGTTTGGGAAAGTGATAAGCGAACGATTTCCCGCCCGCTATACCGAAAAATACTGGACGGTGCCTTCCGAGCAAATGGGCACGGAGTGGATCGGCAATCGCCTCTATCGGCCCTCCCTCGAAGAAGTGCTCTTTGGGGCGATGACCGACCAAACCCCTCCAACCTACTACCTTCCCGAAATGCTTTACCCTCGCCGGGGCGGCTTCCGAACCCTGATGGATCCCCTGCGGGAAGGGTTGGATTTGCGCACGGGGAAAAAAGCAGTTTGCATCGATCCGGTAAAGCGTTATGTCGAATGCAGCGACGGAACCAAGGAATATTATCATCTGCTGGCCAGCAGCGTGGCATTGCCCGACCTGGTAAAAATGCTGGCCGGGGTACCAACAGCCGTGCAGGAAGCAGCTGAAACCCTGTGGGCCACCTCGATTGCTCTTGTCTCACTGGGTTTCAGCAGTCCGAAAGCCGGCGAACACCTCTGGTTTTATATTTATGACCAAGATATTTATCCGTCCCGGGTTCACGCTCCTTATCGCAAATCGCCGGACAATGCTCCCCACGGTTGCAGCTCATTGCAGTTTGAAATCTACTTCTCGCGATACAAACCACTGCAGTTGGAAGGCGATGCGTTGGTCGAACATGTTATAACCGCAGTGGAGAAGATGGGGCTGGCTTCACGGAGCGATATTGTTGCCGTCGATTACAGGATTCTTCCTTATGCCAATGTGGTTTTCGACCGAGGAATGATTGAGCGGCGGGATTTCGTTTTAAATCATGTTAGAAATTGTGGAATTCTGCCGATCGGGCGCTTCGGGGAGTGGGATTACCTCTGGACTGACCAGAGTTTTTTGAGTGGCAAAAAAATCGAAGAGGAACTCGGTAAATTATAATTTTCCGCGCAATCCAGTTGTTGCCAGTTGTCTAGGATCTGGCACACCACAGTTTGTGGTCAGTAAAGTCCAACCTTTTTGGTCAATGCCCCTCAAGTCTAACTTGCCCGCCGGGATTCATTGAACTGATCTTTTCGAGCTGCCGCAACTCGAGTAATCTTTATAATGCAGTCTCCAAAGGCCATGGTGGACAGAATCATACCCTTTGGCCATAGTGAGAAAAAAAGTTTAAATTGATTGGAGACAAAACGACCAACTAATCGCATCAGGCAGCGAGTCAATGTTTCCTTTGGGTTCTTCAGTATTAACATGTATCGTTTTTGAGTAATCAGGTACCACCTGCGGCTTGCATCCCTGTTGCTAGGAGTCCGTAACTCAGCATTAACATTTCCATGTGCATGCAGCATTCTGGCCTGCGGTACGAGGAGTACTTCGTACCCGAGGTGAAGGGCCCGATTGCAGTAATCGTCATCAGATCCATAAAAAATGAACAAGTCATCCCAGTAGCCAAGGCGCTCCCACACTTCCCGCCGGGACAACATGCCAGCTCCGATGATGGTTCGCATCGGATAAACCGATTTAAGGGGGCGGCCTATAAGTAAATCTT
>PWOG01000094.1 GCA_003557565.1 Desulfobulbaceae bacterium | reverse complement strand
CGTCTTCCACCACCTTGAAGGCGGCCCGTACCGCCACCTCGGTCTTGCCGTAGCCGACATCGCCGCAGATCAGCCGGTCCATGGGTTTGGGGGCCTGCAAATCGTCCAAAACCTCGTTGATGGCCTTGAGCTGGCCCGGTGTTTCATCGTAGGGGAAAGACTCTTCCAGCTCGTGGTACATCTCGCCGGGGGTTGAAAAATTGGTGCCCGGGGCCAGCTGGCGCTTGGCGTAGAGTTTGAGCAGATCCCGGGCCACCTGCCAGACCGCCTTTTTAATTCGGTTGCGGGTGGCCAGCCAGGTTTTGTCGCCAAGCTTATCCAGGGTCGGCTGCTGTTCGGCGATACCCTTGTACTTGCCGACGCTGTTGATCTGGTCCACCGGGATGAAGAGCTTGTCCTCGCCGCGGTACTCGATGGCCAGATAGTCGTTGGTGATCCCGTCCAGCTCGATGGGCTGCAGCCCGCGGTAAATGCCGATGCCGTGGCGGCGATGGACCACCAGCTCGCCGGGGTTGATCTCATCGACATCGGCCATTTTTTCCGCCGGGGCCCGGCTCCGCCGCTGGCCGCCGGCTAGCCGCTGTTCGCCGAAAAGCTCGGTTTCCGAGAGCCAGTGCAGCTTTTCGGCCTCCAGGTCAAAGCCGCTGCTCAGCGCTCCGGTGGTGATCAGCAGTTGGCCGGGGCCGGCGGCGCCGGGGTCTTTTACGGGAGGCGGCACCACCCGGCACTCAAGGCCGTGGGGGGCCAGCATTTCCGACATCTGTTCGGCATGCCGGGGTGAGCGGCAGGCCAGCACCACCGACTCGCCCTGATCATGCCATTGCCTGATCCGGCCGGCCAGGGGCGTCAGCAGACCCTGGGAGCGGCGCTGCAGATCGAGCTCCTGTTTGAGCAGAACGTGATTGCCTGCGGAAACGGCAAAGCTCTGCCGGTTGTCCGCCTCCTCCGGCGGCATGGGGTACAGCCGGGCTCCGGGGCGGCCATTGATTTTCTGCCACAGCTCCTCGGCGCCTGCAAAAAGCCGGTCCGGAGGCAGGGCCGGTTTGGCGGCGGCCCGCAGCTCCTGGAAGTTGGCTTCGATGCGTTCTTCATGCAGCTCCAGGCCCTGGCGCAAGCGGGGATAATCCAGGACCAGCACCATGGTGTCGGCGGGCAGGTAACCCAGGGGAGATACCGCCCCGGGCTGGAACAGGGGCAGGAAAAAGGTGCTGCCGGCAAAAGAGCGCCGGCTTTGCAGGCAGTCGTCGATCCGTCCGGTCTCCTTTCGGTCCCAGGCCAATTCCTCGGCCAGCTGCCGGAAATGCTGGCGCATGCTGCGGTGTTCGGGGGAGTCCGCCGGGGGATAGAGGATGTCGCCGGCGGGCAGGATGATGACCTCTTCGACCGTACCCAGGGAGCGCTGAGTGGAAGGGTCGAAATAACGGATGGACTCCACGGTATCGCCGAAGAAATCCAGGCGCAGGGGGTATTCCCGGCCCGGGGGGAAGATGTCGATGATGCCGCCGCGCACGCTGAACTCCCCGACCTCACGGACCTGGGGTACCGACTCGTAACCGCCGGCGGCAAGGCGTTCCAGCAGCTGGCGGGAATCGGTCTCCTCGCCGCTGAGCAGCAGTTCCGCCAGGCCGTCAAGCCTTGCCGGGGGCATGGTTTTGCCCAGCAGGCTCGGGCCCGAGGCCACCAGAATAAAGGGACCGTCGGCGCTTATAACCCGGTACAGGGCAGCCATCCGGGCGGCGGTAACGGCGGGATCGGGCTGGAGGGGGGCGTAGGGGGGGACCTCCAGGTCGGGATAAAGGATCACCGGCCGGTCAGTGAACTGCTCCAGATCCTGGGCCAGACGCTGGCCTTCTTCCTCGTCGGGACAAATGCAGAGCAGGGGACGGGCCAGCTCGCCGGCGCGGGCGGCGAACCAGGCAGCGGATCCGCCCCGCAGGCCGAAAACTTCAATGGGGCTGGAGCTGCGTTCAACAACATCAAAAATCTGTTTCATTTTTATCAGAACACACCGCCGATGCTGAAGTCCCAGACCCTCTGGCGTTCGTCGGGCTCGGGGTCGAGGTTGTAGCCCCATTCCAGCCGCAGCGGCCCCATTGGAGAAAGCCAGCGGAAACCGAAGCCGACACTGGACTTAAGATCGCCGGTATCCCAGCCCTGGTCTTTGGTGTAGACATTGCCGGTATCAAAAAAGATCAGGCCTTTGAGGTTGATATCCCGGACAATGGGAAAAATCCATTCCGAGTTCATGTACCACATCTTTTCGCCGCCGATGCGGTCGTCGGTTTCGTCCCGGGGGCTGATGGTGGCGGTCTCAAAGCCGCGCATGGTGCGCAGGCCGCCCAGGAAAAATTTTTCATAGATCGGCAGCCGGCCGCTTTCGTTCTCCCGCACATAGCCGGCGGAGCCCTTGAGCCGGAAGGTGGTGTCATTGAGCCAGTTGTTGCCGGTTTCCCGCAGCAGAGGAATCTCGTCCCAGGGGAAGAAGCGGGAACTTGAGACCTCCACCCGGGTGAAGGCGGTGTCACCACCGAGCCAGCCCCCGGCGTGTTTGATGCCAACATCGTGGTATGTCCCCCGGGTGGGGTCCATGCGATTGTCCCTGGTATCCCTGGTCATTCCCAGGCGGACGTACCGGTTCTGTTTGAGGTCCATGGAATCCAGAATCCAGCGCGAGGCGTTTTCCTCGTCAACATCGCTGAGCTTGTTGGTTTCGTGGCCATAACCCCAGTAGGCGCGCCATTTCCCCCACAGGGGATAACCAAAGCGCACGGCCCCGCCGGTGGACTCCTTGGTATAGTCGATGTACTTCCGTTCCCAGTTGTAAAGATCGAGGCCGAACAGCAGCTTGGAATCATCGACCCGGGGGTCGGTGAAGCTCAGGTTGTAATGAGTGGCTTTGGAGCTGAAGTCGGCCTGCAGGGCCAGCCGCTGGCCTTTGCCCCGGAAGTTCTCCTGGCTGATCTGGCCCATGAACATCAGGTTGTCCATGGAACTGTAGCCGGCTCCGATGCTGAAGGTGCCGGTGGGCTGTTCCTTGACCCTGATTTCCAGGTCCATCAGGTCGTCCTGCATCAGGGCCGGTTCGGGCTGGATGTCGACTTCTTCAAAAAAACCCAGACGCTGAAGATTTTGCATGCTGGTCCGGATCGCTCCGGTATCCATGACATCCCCCTCCCCCACCTCGATTTCGCGTCGGATGACATTGTCCCGGGTGCGGGTGTTGCCCTGGATAATAATCCGGTTGATGTGGACCAGGGCATTTTTTTCCAGGTGCATAACCACATCCATGCGCCGGTTTTCGTCGTCGCGGCTGACCCTGGGTTCCACGTCGGCAAAGGCATAGCCCTCTTCGGCGTAACGATCGCTTAAACGGGTGATGTCACCGCGCAGGACATCACGGCTGAAATACTCTTCATCGGGCAGTGCCAGCAACGCCAGCAGTTCTTCCTCGGCGGTGATAAATTCACCGGCCAGGGAGACCTCCCCCACCCGGAAGCGATCACCTTCCTCGATGTTGAAGGTGATGATCAGGCGATTGCCGTCCTGTTCCACTTCGGGTTCCCCGACCCGGGCGTCAATAAAGCCCTGATTATGATAAAAAGCCGCGATCCGGGCCCGGTCCTGTTCCAGGATCTCGGGTTGCAGGCGGCCGGAGCCGGTCAGCCAGGAGAACCAGCCTTTGGTCTTGGTTTCCATGACCCGACGCAGGGGGCGGGGGCGGAAGCTTTCGTTGCCGGTGAAGTTGATTTCCCGGACGTGGACTCTTTCCCCCTCCTCGATTTCAAAATGAACATTGACCAGATCCTGGTCGACCTCAACGATCTCGCTGCTGACCCGGGCGTCGTGGTAACCTTTTTCCTTGTACAGCTGGCGGATGCTTTCCTCCGCCTCCTGCACCAGGCCGGTATTGATGATGGTGTTGGGGACCACGGCGATGCTCTCCCGAATATCGCTTTCGCTTATCCGGCTGTGGCCGCTGATAATTACCTCTTCAATCACCGGCTTTTCATGAACCACAAAGGTGACCCGGGCGCCATCGGCCACCTCCTCGGTGCTGATCTGGACATCATCGAAAAAGCCCATGGTAAAGACCGAGCGCAGGTCATCCCGCAGCTGTTCGGGGTCAAGGCGGTCGCCGGCCCGGCTGGAAATCCGCCGGAGGATAGCTCCGGAGCCGGTCTTGTCATTGCCTTCAATGTGGATGGCGCTGATTCTGGCGGTCGCGTCGGTAAATCCGGCTATTTCCTCTCCGAGTTCGGCCAGGTTTGCCGCCAGCTGGTTCCGGGAGCCGGTGCTGCCGGTGAAATGACGGGGCTCCCGCTGGCCGCTGAGATCGAAAACCATGGCGTCGATACTGATCCGCTCGCCAATTTGAGTCAGGCTGCCGGTGGCCAGATAGCGAACCCCGTCGGGGGGCGTCAGTGCCTGCAGATCTTCTGCTGCCGGCGGCCAGACTGCTGGATCGGCCAGGGTGGGGGGCAGCTCTTCCCGGTCCAAAAGCAAAAAGTCCTGCTCCCGTCCGAGTTCGGCCAGAATTTCATCGGCCCGGTCGCGCAGTTGTGCGGGGTCATCAGGGCTTGAAACCTGGAAGGGCAGGAAAAGGGTGGTCCCTGAGGTCGCCGCCCAAGCGGGGCCGGAGGTCGGAACCAGAAAAAACAGTAACAGCACAAGGGGCAGCAGTCTCACCATGTAACCGGAAACATCAAAAAAACTGAAGTCAGAGTGGGGCTTGCCGACCGGCAAAATTGAACCGCCGGAAGAAAGTTGCGGTTTCATTGGCACCTGGAAAGTTAGTATTGGCAAAGGAAATAGCCTGGGGGGCTGTGAACAAAAATCAGATTTGATTAGCAGGCATTGGCGTCACTGTCAAGGGGCAATACTGGCCAGCTGGGCCAACTGGTCGGGAGCGATTTCCCGCAGAGTGCCGTCATTCAGGCGCAGCACCCGGTCCAGGCGGGCGGCAAGCTGATAGTTGTGGGTAACCATCACCGTGGCCAGGCCCAGGGAGGCGTTGAGCTGGCAGAGCAGGTCAAAGATCGTCTCGCCTGTCCGGGGGTCGAGGTTGCCGGTGGGTTCGTCGGCCAGCAGCAGGTCGGGTTCCATGATCAGGGCCCGGGCGATGGCCACCCGTTGCTGTTCGCCCCCGGAGAGTTCTCCCACCCGGTGTTCCGCCCTGTCCGTAAGGCCGATGCGCTGCAGCAGGCTGGCGGCCCGCTGCTCCACCTCCCCGCGTTGCTGGCCGGCAATGAAGCCCGGCAGCATGATGTTTTCCCGGGCGGAAAATTCCGGCAGCAGATGATGAAACTGAAAGATAAAGCCGATGCTGCGGTTGCGGAAAGCCGCCAGACTGTCGGCGGAGCGGCTGAAAAGATCCTCCCCCCGGTAAAGAACCTTCCCCGCCGAAGGCCGGTCCAGGGCCCCCAGCATGTGGAGCAAGGTGGTCTTGCCGCTGCCGGAACTGCCCACCACGGCGACGGTCTCCCCGGCCCTGATGGTCAGATCCACCTCCCGCAGAATGGTCAGCGGTTTGGGCTCGGGAAAACTCTTGCTGACATTTTGTAACTCAACCAAAGTTTCAGTCATAATTAAGCTCTATAACCTGCAGAGTATAAGTTTAGCTGCCAACTGGTTTAAGCGCCGCCCTTTGTCATGGCCAGCAGCCCACCGGTCAACGTCCGTCAGTGCCGCAGGTTTTGGCGTTTGGCCCCGGTGATTATAGCCCAGGCTATATCGCCGGGGCCAAACGCCAAAAGATGTGGTGCTGCCGGACGTTGACCAAAAGGTTACTCGTAGCGCAGGGCCACTGCCGGATCAACCCGGGCCGCGCGCCAGGACGGATAAATGGTGGCCAAAAAGGTGATAAGCAC
This sequence comes from Desulfobulbaceae bacterium, assembly GCA_003557565.1. Taxonomy (GTDB): domain Bacteria; phylum Desulfobacterota; class Desulfobulbia; order Desulfobulbales; family Desulfurivibrionaceae; genus Desulfurivibrio. The sequence goes on along the minus strand of PWOG01000094.1, from coordinate 1,010 downwards.
GGCGGCCAATGAGATCAGGGCCACATCCTGGAGCAGCACCTCGACCGGCAGGGTGGAAATGGGGTAAACGTCGGGCAGGTCGATGAAGCGATAATGACTGAGAAGTTCGGACAAACCCAGTCCGACCGCCACTCCCAGGGCGGTGCCCAGGGTGCCGATGACCAGCCCTTCGTACATGAAGATCCGCATGATATTGCGATCGGTGGCCCCCATGGCCTTGAGGATGGCGATATCCCGGGTTTTCTCCATGACCACCATGATCAGGGTGCTGATTATGTTAAAGGCCGCCACCATCACCACCAGGGTCATGATTATCGACAGGGCCGTTTTTTCCAGGGCCAGGGCGGAGAAGATCTGTTTGTTCATGCTCATCCAGTCCCTGGCGCTGTAGGTCGGGCCCAGTTCCTGGTTGATGGCCAGGGCGATCCGGTCGGCCCGGTTGATGTCATCCACCCGTACTTCCAGTCCATGCACCCGGTCGCCGAGATCCATAAAATCCCTGGCGGTTGCCAGGTCCAGATAGGCCAGGGAGGAGTCGTACTCATACATTCCCGAGGAAAAAAGGCCCACTACCTGGAAGGTCTTGATCTGGGGGATGATCCCCATGGGGGTCAGAGCTCCGGAGGCGGAGATCAGTTTGACCCGGCCGTTGGAGCCGATGCCTAAGTTTCTGGCCAGATCCTTGCCCAGAATGATCCCCGGAGCCCGGCGTCGGTCTTCCGGCAGGCCCAGGGAATCCAGTTCACCGACTTCCAGGTATTCCTCCAGGTTGAGCACCTGGTTCACCGTCTCCGGGTCGATGCCCCGGATAATGGCCCCGGTGCCGCCTTCACCGCCGGTGATCATGGCCTGCCCGTAAATATAGGGGGTCACTCCGGTCACTCCGGGGATACCTGCGATCTGCCGTGCCGGTTCATGGTAGTCTTGAATATCAAGACCGGGACGCTGAACCACGATATGGGAGTTGATGCCCAGGATTTTATCGCGAAATTCGGAGGTAAAGCCGGTCA
>PWOG01000325.1 GCA_003557565.1 Desulfobulbaceae bacterium | reverse complement strand
TACCGGGGGCTGCTGGATCCCGACGAGCTGATCCGCCTGACCCCTGAAAAGGTCGAGGACATCATGCCGTTGGGGGGCACCATCCTGGGCTCCACCAACAAGGGTAGCCCCTTTGCCATGCCGGTGGAAAACCTGGCCGGCGAAATCCAGACCCTGGATCTGTCCGACCGGATCATGCGCAACTTCCGGCGCCTGGGATTTCTGTGCCATATCGCGGTGGGGGGCGACGGCAGCCTGGAAATCGCCCATCAGTTTGCGGTACAAAAAGGCATGCCGGTGATCGGGGTGCCCAAAACCATCGACAACGACCTGGAGGCCACCCAGCGCACTTTCGGCTTCGACACCGCCGTCTCCACCGCCACCGAGGCCCTGGACAAGCTCCATTCCACCGCCAAATCCCACGACCGGGTGATGGTGGTGGAGGTCATGGGCCGGGACTCCGGCTTTATCGCCTTAAACGCCGGGATCTCCGGGGGGGCCGATGTCATCCTGATTCCCGAAATCCCCTTTGATATCGATAAGGTCTGCCGGAAAATCAATGACAACGAGTTGCGCGACAAGCATTACGCCATCGTGGTGGTGGCTGAAGGCGCCAAGGCCAGGGGAATGGACAAGGCGATCAGCAAAAAAAGCGTCGAATTGGGCCGAGACAGTGAACTGCTGGGAGGCATCGGCGAATGGGTGGCGGAAAAAATCCAGCGGAACATCGGCAAGGACACCCGCTCCCTGACCCTTGGCCATCTGCAGCGGGGCGGCTCCCCCACCACCTTCGACCGCCTGCTGGCCCTGCGCTTCGGCGGCGCGGCGGTACGCCTGGCCGAAGAGGAAAAGTTCGACCACATGGTGGCTTTGAAAACTCCCGACATGGCGGCGGTTCCCCTGGCCGAGGCCGTCAGGGGCCGCAAAAAGGTGGAAGTCAACAGCGACAAGCTGCTCACCGCCCGGGAAATCGGCATCTGTTTCGGCGACTGCGACTAAAAACAATGTACCGCTTCCCCGCTTTACCCCGCCGCGTCTGGCCCTGGATACTGGTCTTCATCATCCTGCAGCTGGCCGGGGTGGGGGTGCTTCTCAATTTTTTCCAGTTATCGCTGTCGGATCCGGAGCTGCGTGGCCTCTACCATTGGCTGACCGCCACCGCCGTGGTCACCAATCTGATCCTGTGGCTGATCCTGCGCCAGACCGTGCTGCTGCGCCGGATGCAGGATGAGCTGTTGACCAGCAAGGACCGCCTGGAGGAATCCCAGAGAATTGGCAAAATCGGTCACTGGGAGTGGGATATCCAGGGCCGGCGACTTTGCTGGTCCGCCGAACTGTACCGGATCTTCGAGCGCGACCCCAAAGAGTTCCAGCTCAGCTACCAAACCTTTCTCACCACCATCCACCCCGATGACCGGCATCGGGTTGAACAGGCGGTCAACAACTCCCTGGAGCAGCACTGTCCGTACAGCATCGATCACCGGATACTGCTGCCCGGCGGCGGAGAAAAAATCATTCACGAAAAAGCAGAGCTGCTGCTCGACAAAAGCGGTACTCCCCACAAAATGCTGGGCACCGCCCAGGATATAACCAGCCAGAAACAAACGGAAGAAGAGCTGCGCCACCGCCTGCAGCTGCTGTCCTTAAACGCCGAGATCGGGATGATCATGACCAGGAACAACTCCCTGGAAAGCACTCTCCAGGAATGCTGCCAGGCCATGGTCACCCACCTGGACGCCGCCCTGGCCCGGATCTGGCTGATCCCGGAGCTGGAATCCGTCCTGGCCCTGACCGCCAGCGCCGGCTTGCACACCTCACTCAACGGTGAATTTTCCCGGGTGGCCATCGATCCCCGGACCAAAATAGGCGATATCGCCCTGCACCGCCGGCCCAGAATCTCCAACAAGCTGCTCAACGACCCCCAGATCAGCAACCTCAAGTGGATCCAGGACCACGGGTTAAAGGCCATGGCCGGTCATCCGCTGATGGTGGACGGCAAGGTGGTCGGGGTCATGGCCTTTTTTTCCCGTCATCATCTGCCGCAATCAATAGCCGACTCCCTGACTGCCGTGGCCGACGTGATCGCCCTGGGACTGGAGCGCAAACAGTCGGAGCGCCGCCTGCAGACCCGGGCCAGAATCATTGATGAGATCCATGACGCCATCATCACCACCACCCCCGACGGCCTGGTCAGCACCTGGAACCGCGGCGCCCAGCGGCTGTTTGGCTACACTCCCCAGGAGGCCCGGGGCAAACCCCTGAGCTTTTTCCTGCCTTTCCATGAACATGATTTTTTCCTGGAGCAGGCATTGCCCCGGGTGCGCAAGACAGCCAATCATCAGGTTGAAATCGATGTCCAGACCAAAACCGGCCAGATTCGCCATGCCGACTTTTCTCTTTCCCTGTTAAACCAAGATTCCAGCGCCACCGGCGGGATGATCTGTTATGCCCGGGACATCACCGAACGCCACCGGAGCCTGGAGAAGATCCGGCTTTCCAGCAAATTCCTGGAGGAGACCAGCGAGGCGGTGGTAATCACCGATGCTGACGCCAACATCATCGAGGTCAACAGCGCCTTTGAAAAACTCACCGGTTATTCCCGCAGCGAGGCCATCGGCCACAATCCGCGGATTCTCAAGTCCGGCCATCACGACGCCGAATTCTACCGGCGCATGTGGCACCAGCTGACCACCACCGGTCACTGGGAGGGAGAAATCTGGAGCCGCCGGAAAAACAACGAAGTTTACCCCAAATGGCTGACTATCAGCGCCGTTGCCGACCACCGGGGCAGAACCACCCATTACGTGGGGATTTCCAGCGATCTCACGGTGGTCAAGCAGACCAGGGACAAGCTGGACAGCCTGGCCCATTATGATCAGCTAACCGGCCTGCCCAACCGTTTGCTCTTCCATGAACGCCTGCAGCAGGCTGTTTCCGGGGCCAGCCGCAATATTCACCAGAGCGCCCTGCTGATGTTCGATCTGGATCGTTTCAAGGAGGTCAACGATACTTTAGGCCACAGCGCCGGTGATCATGTGCTCACCGAGGTCGCCGAACGTCTGGCCCGGGAAAGGGATGAAGCCGACACCATCTGCCGCCTGGGCGGCGACGAATTCTGCCTGCTGATCGCCAGGGTGGAAAATATCGACCAGGTGGTCCACACCGCCCAGATGATTCTTGGTATTTTCACCACCCCCTTCCGGGTGGAGGACCAGGAGCTGCACCTGACCCCAAGTATCGGCATCTCCCTGTTTCCCGACGACGCCGAAGACCCCGAAACCCTGATCAAGAACGCCGATACCGCCATGTTTCATACCAAGAAAAACGGCGGCAACAACTTCCACTTCTTCCAGGCCTCGATGTTTGAAACGGTGATGAACAGGCTGACCCTGCAAAACCGCCTGCGCCATGCCCTGGAGTTTGAAGAGTTCGAGCTGTACTATCAGCCCAAGATCGCCGCCGACGGTCATACCGTCTGCGGGGTCGAAGCCCTGGTCCGCTGGATGCAACCGGGAAGAGGAGTGGTCAACCCTGGGGAATTCATCCCCCTGGCCGAGGAAACCGGCCTGATTGTTGCCATCGGGGAATGGGTTCTGCGCCGGGCCTGCAGGCAAAGCCGGCAGTGGCAAAAAGCGGGACTGCCGCCGTTGCGGATCGCCGTCAACCTCTCCGCCGTGCAGTTCCGACAGCCCAACCTGGCCGCCGATATCGCCGCCATCCTGAAAGAGTGCGGAGTGACGGCGGATTGCCTGGAACTGGAAATCACCGAGAGCATCATCATGGAAAATCTCGACACCGCCGTGGCCACCCTGCGGCAACTCCAGGACATGGGAATAAATCTGGCCCTGGACGATTTCGGCACCGGCTATTCATCGCTGGGCTACCTCAAGAGCTTCCCCATCAACAGCCTCAAGATTGACCGGTCTTTTGTGCAAGACATCAGCAGCCAGGAAGAGGACCGGGCGGTGGTCATCACCATCATCACCCTGGCCCACAGTCTGAAAATGGAGGTGGTGGCGGAAGGCGTGGAGACCGCCGATCAGGTACATTTTCTGCAGCAAAGAGGCTGCGACACCTTCCAGGGTCATTACTTCAGCCACCCCCTGCCGGCGGCGGAAATCACCAGCTTTCTCCAAAAACGCCAGCAGGGTGACCAATTACCCAGCGTCTAACCCCGGGCAAGCCGGTTACATCAAAGCCCCACCCCATGGGCGGGTCAGCACGTAACTGAACACGGGACCCTGCCACCGCTTACGTCGGCACCGGCAGTTACTGGTAGCCTTCCCATTCCTGGAGCAGCCGGCTTTGCTTTTCGTTATTGCAGGTCTTACAGCAGGGCACCAGATTGTTCTTGCTGCTGCGCCCGCCCCGGGCCAGGGGCACCACGTGGTCCATGGTCAGCTCCTCGGGGGGGAACGGGCCGCCGCAATAGTGGCAAATCCCCCGGGCCAGTTTCTGGCGCCACCAGCGGGACTTGCGCAACTCCCGGGCCCGGGCCTTCTCCCGCCGGATCCAGGCCTCGTCCACGCCGTCAAATCCCTGATACAACTCGTCCATCAATATCCTCCCGACTACCACCGGTAACCCATCACAGGGTTGGTCCCGCAAATACACGCGGGGTACCGCAGATGTCTCCAGATAAAATCGCCATTGGTTTCATGTCCGTAAGCGCACGCGGGGTGCCGCAGGATTTTTAACTCAGCCGGCCACCAGTTCACCCGCCAGGTCCAACCGGGCCGCCCCCACCAGGTACAGCGAACCTGCAACCACCACCAGATCATCGGGCGTGCTCAGTCTCCAGGCCATATCCAGAGCGGCGGTGGTATCCGGGGCCTCGACGGCCTTCTCCCGCTCACCGTCGGCCAGCAGTCGGCGCATGGCGGCCGGGGTGGCGGAGCGTTCACTCTCCGGCCGGGTCAGCACCAGCCGGTCACAAAGGGGCGCGATCAGCCGCAGGCCGGCGCCGACATCCTTGTCGGCCATGCTGGCCCAGATCACGATCAAGCGTCGGTAGGTGAAGTCCTCCCGGAGAGCGGCAGCAAGGGCGTCAATGCCGGCGGGATTGTGGGCGCCGTCCAGCAGCACCCGGCGTCCGCTCTCCGCCCCGCCCCGTCGGACCTCCATCAATTCCAGACGCCCGGGCCAGCTAACCTCGCCGATCCCGGCCCGGATATCATCGGCGGCAACCGGAAAACTCGGGGCCAGGATTTCCAGCACCTTCAGGGCCAGACTGAGGTTATCCCGCTGATGACGCCCCCGTAGCCGGCATCGCAGGCCCGAAATTTCACCGGCTGCCCCCCGGTAGCTCCAAGGTAAGCGGTCACGGGGCACCGCATCTTGCGGCGATCGAGCCGGCTCACGTACCGATGTACGCATCGCCGTCTCGCTTGCCGCAACCTGCGGCACCCCGTGACCGCTTACTTCAGGATAGATCCTATGATTACTCACGCTCTCAGGAGTGGCGGCCATGGCAGCGGCGTCGTTTCCGGCCCCGGCCGGCGACAACGAAGCGGCATCGCGGCCGGCCGCCAGTTGCCAGGAAAAATCCCGCCCCAGCAGGTACAAAGGCGCCCCCAGTTCCAGGCACCGACGCTGTACCACTTCCCTGGTTTCATCGGCGGCCACCCCGGAAACCAGAGGCACGCCGGGTTTGATGATCCCGGCCTTCTCCGCCGCCACCTCGGCCAGGGTGTCGCCCAGATAGGCCTGGTGATCCAGGGAGACATTGGTGATCACCCCCACCAGCGGGGTAATGACGTTGGTGGCATCCAGGCGCCCGCCCAGGCCGACCTCAAGAATAACCACGTCAACCTCCCGGTGGGCGAACCAGAGCATGGCCAAGGCTGTGGTGAATTCAAAATAGGTGATCTGCTCGCCGGCGAGCACTTCATAAATGGCCGTGGCGTGGCGGGCGAACTCCTGCTGGTCGATATACTCGCCGTTGATCCGGAAGCGCTCCCTCACACAGCTCAAATGGGGCGAGGTATAAATCCCCACCCGGTAACCGGCCCGGGAAAGCACGGCCAGCAGCGCCGAGGCCACCGACCCCTTGCCGTTGGTCCCCGCCACATGGATGAATCGCAACCGGCGCTGGGGATCGCCCAGACGCCCGAGAAAGCGCTCCATGCTCTCCAGACCCAGCTTGATTTTAAAAAACTGCAAACGGTCGAGATAATCCCAGGCCTGCTGATAATCCATCATATCTGCCCATATCTGCAAAAAATTTTAAATGTTAACAATAATGGTGATTTTTTGCCGCCCCCGGACAGGGCGCGTTTACACTTTGACAAGTTTGGCGTAGTCCAGATGCAGAGTCTTGATTCCATGCCGATCGAAACGGACGTCAACGGTCCGCGGCGCCACCATCCTGACCACGATCCCGGGCCCGAAAAAAGGGTGCTTGACCCGGTCACCCACGGACAGCGATTCGCCGTCGGTCAGTTCTTCGCTGACCCCTCCGCCTCTGCCGCCCTGCTCGGAAGACTCGCCCCGCTGGCGAAAAAGACTCAGTTCCCGGCGAGAAAGCCGGGCCCGGCCGCCGGCCGGCGATCCTGCTCCCCAATGACCGGCCTGATCACCCGCAGTCTCCGGCCCGTCGTCCTCGTCCCGGCCTTCGGCCCCGGCGAGATCCAGGAGCCCGGCAGGGACCTCGCCCAGGAAGGGCGAGGGCTGGCAGAGGGAGGGCCGGCGGTCGAACCCGGTCACCTCCCGGGGGTAAGTCAGGTAAAGGTTGCGTTTGGCCCGGGTGGCGGCGACATAAAAAAGCCGGCGCTCCTCCTCGAACTGCTCGTCGTCATCGGCCTGACCCGAAGGAAACTTGCCCTCGGCCAGGTGGATAATAAAAACGCTGTCCCATTCCAAACCCTTGGCGGAGTGAATGGTGGAGAGCACCAGGCGGGGCTGCTCACCCCCGGTTTCTCCGGGCTCAGAAGCCGGCGGATCCAGGGCGGTATCGGC
>PWOG01000350.1 GCA_003557565.1 Desulfobulbaceae bacterium | reverse complement strand
TGATCGATGACCTGGGCAAGGGCCCGCTGCTCCCGCCACAAAATCGCCTCGCCTTCTTCCTTGTCCACGGCGCCGGTCAGGATGGTGGACCAGATTTCGTTGAGCAGGTCCCCGATGACAATGGCCCGCCAGGCCGCCAGGGTGAAGCTGTTGCCCAGGCCCCCGTAACTGTTGGTGGAACTCAGCGACAGCACGGCGGCGTCGGGGATCCGGTGGCGGGCGATGGTCCGGCCGGCAAAGACGTGGTACTGGCCGAACCGGCAGGGGCCGTCGGTGGTGGCCATGAAATAGGCGGTGATCTCGCCTTTGGGCCGGTGTTTCTGGAGATACTGGAGCATGGTGCCGATGGTGGTCTGCAGGGGCAGGCATTCCTTGCAGGAGGAGTTGCCCCGGCCCAGCTTCAGGGCCTCCTCGTCGGCCGGCGGCAGGGCCTCGGCCCGGATGCCGCGGCGGCGGAAAGCAGCCGCCACCAGGTCGGTGCCAAAACGGCCCATGGCCGGCAGCACCACTTTCACCCGGGGGTCGGTCATGGGCACCCAGGAGCCGTCGGCCCGGCGAATGCCCAGGTTTTTTCCCTGCATCTCGACGGTGGCCGGCTTGAAGTCGGCGGTCCCGGCGGTTGCCCCGGGATGGGCCGTCGGGGTCGTGGTTCCGGCGGCGGTGTCGGCCGAAGCCACCGTCTTCTGGATCTGCCGGTAATAGCGGACGATATCCAGGAAGGCCTCGATCCTGGTTTCCAGCCCGGCATCGGCGGTGTGGCTGTCAAGCTCCAGGGTCAGGGAGGGCTTGCTGCCCATCATGTCCCGAAAATAAGTAAGCAGGAAGGAGTCGGGGCCGCAGGAGAAGTTGGTGACGTAGGTCCCGTAGAGTTGGGGATGGTTCTTGACGAACCGGGCCGCCTTCATGATCATCCGGCCCATGGCCCAGTACATGTTCATGTCCCCGTCGAGGGGTTCATCCTCGAAGGGCAGCATATCCACGGGGATGATCCGGATGCCCCGGGAGGAGAACTTGGCCGGAATCCCTTTGTTGGCCTCGCGCACGTAGCTGTTGTAGGGCCGGCCAAAAAGCACCACTGCGGTGCTTTCCGGATCCTGCTCCAGCTCCGCCAGGGCCTGGCGGCCCATCTCCTTGAGGTCGTCGCGGAAAGCTTGCTGGTCGGCGATGGCCGACTCCAGGGCCGCTTCCGCCCGCCGGGGGTCGGCCCCCAGCTGCCGGGCCAGCTCGGTGAAGACCTCCTGGTTGGCGGCAAACCCCTGGCTGAACTCGAAAACCGGGCTTAAGATCGGGCGCCGCTCGGCCTCGGGGAAGGTGCTGCGCAGGTAGTAGGGCTCGCCCTGAACAAAGGGGCAGGTACAGGAGGAGGTGGCGTCGTCGGTTATCTTGATGGAGCGGATATGGGGCAGAAACAGGTAGTCCGGGTCCCGCGCCAGCAGGTCGGCCATTAGGCCGTGGGCCAGCTCCACCGGGTAGCAGAAGGGGGCGTTGCGCTGGTCGATCCCGTTGGGGTCGACCCTTTCCGAGAGCACCGGTTTTAGGTTCAGCTCTTGAAAGAAGCGGTTGAAGAGCGGGAAGAAGGTGTTGATCAGGAATGAGCGGTTGATGCCCACCGTTTTTTGTTTGGTCGAGCTTTTAAGTTGGTTCTCGGGCTTAGGCCTTCCCGGGGGGGTTCCGCGCCCCGGTTGACGCTCATTCTCGGCGGGCATCCTGCCCGCCTCCGAGGCGCCGGCGGCCTCCTGCACGTCCATGTGCCCGGCTGCCGGCAAACCCGCCGCTACCGGGCTTCGCGGCCCCCACTCCGGGGTCAAAACCAATGGCTTTGACGGGCTCCTGCACACCGTGTATGGTCTTCAAGACCTCACAACCGGGAGTCAAAAACAAAGGAATCGCCACGGCTTGCCATTTTGGGCAAAATCGCCCGATCTCCAACTTTAAAGCAGGATACGTGACCACCGAAATCGCCGTAACCGCCACCGATCCCGCCCTGTTGAACAAGGCCCGCCAACTGGCGGATCAATTGGGCCTGCCCCTGCACGATCACAACACCCCGCCGTCCCCGTTGCTGCTGCAGCTCACGCCCCGGCGCCTGGAGTTGCAGCCCACCGGCAGGCGGGCGCCGGGACCGGTTTATGCCGATTTTCTAAGCGGCAAACTCAGCCACCGGCGCCGCCACGGCGGCGGCCGCCGGCAACACCTGGCCCGGGCGGTGGGCCTCAAGGGCCGGCAAGAGGTCAGCGTCATCGACGCCACCGCCGGGCTGGGCCGGGATGCCTTTATTTTGGCCGACCTGGGCTGCCGGGTGCTGCTGCTGGAGCGCAATCCAGTAATCCACGCCCTGTTGGCCGACGGGCTGGCCCGCGCCATGGCCGCTCCGGAAACCGCGGAGCTGGTCGGCAAGCGAATGCAGCTGCTGACCGGAGATGCCCTCACGTTCCTGGAACAAAGCCGGTGCCCGGCCGCCGAGGTGATCTATCTGGACCCCATGTTTCCGGAACGGACCAAAAGCTCCCTGGTCAAAAAGGAGATGCTTGTTTTGCGCCGGATCGCCGGCGACGATCCCGATGCCGGGCAACTGCTGGCCCGGTCCCTGGAAAAAGCCGGCCGCCGGGTGGTGGTAAAAAGACCCCGTCTGGCACCGACGCTGCCCGGGCCGCCGCCAAGTTTCTCCCTGAGCGGCAAAAGCAGCCGCTTCGATGTCTACCTGATCAACAGGCGGCCTTGACCGCCTGACTGATCTGCTCCAGACGCTCATCGCTGAGCTTGATCGGCACCGGGTAGACCAGCAGTCGGTCCATGATGGCCGCCGACTGGGGCAGAGCCCGGGGATCGTATTGCACCCGGCGCCGACCGTCGGCTTCCTTGAAGGGCCAACCGGAGGTCGCCAGGGTGGAACCGGCCAGCAGATGCTCCCACTTGGGATAATAGTGCCAGGTGTTGTCGGCGAAATAAACCGCCCCGGCCCCGTTGTTGCCCAATACCCCGTTAACCTTCTGGGCGGTGGCGGCATCGGGCAGGAAAAAGGCCAGGAAGGAGGCATTGTCCCCGGCCGGATCAACGATAGTGCGAAAACGTACCCCCGGCAAGCGGCTCACCACCTGGCGCAGGGCCTCCTTGTTACGGCGCTGGGACTCGACGATGCCGTCGAGCTTGGCCAGTTGGGCCAGGCCAATGGCACCCTGCAGCTCCATCATCCGGTAATTGAAACCGATGAAGCTGCGGCCCTCGCCACCCCGGCCGCCGGGATTGGCCACATGGTCGTGACCGTGATCCTGGTACTCGCTCATCTTCCGCCAGAGATCCTCGTCATCGGTGACAATCATTCCCCCTTCGCCGGTGGTCATGGTTTTGACCGGATCGAAGGAAAAGGTGCCGCAAAGACCAAAGGAGCCGCACTTGCGGCCTTTGATGCCGGCCCCCGGAGCCTGGGCGGTGTCTTCCAGAACCGGAATCCCGTACCGTTCGGCCACCGCCTTGATCTCCTCGATCCTGGCCGGCCCCCCGAGCATATGGACCGGAATGATCGCCCTGGTGGCGGGGCTGATCTTTTTCTCCAGGTCCGCCGGGTCCATATTCAGGGTCTCATCCACCTCGGCAAACACCGGTACCGCCCCGACATCGAAAATCGCCTCCCAGGTGGCGACAAAGGTAAAGCCCTGGGTGATAACCTCATCGCCCGGTCCCACTCCCATGGCCACCAGTGCCACCTTGAGGGCGGCGGTGCCGGAGGTTACCGCCTGGGCGTACTTGACGCCACAGTAACGGGCAAACTCCTCTTCAAACCGGCGCACTTTGTAAATGCCGCGCCGCTCCTCGGGGAACTCGTAACGAAACAGCACTCCGGTATCAAGAACCTCGGCAATTTCCTTCTTCTCTTCTTCACCGAACACTTCAAAACCAGGCATACAATCCTCCCAAATAAATTCTCATCCCGGACCATCCCGGCAAATTCTGCACCATACCGCAGGCTGGGCCGGCCGACCGGAGGTTAAAATTTCGCTGCAGGTTGTTTATTCCCAGTAAACGTTCACCGGTGCCAGCAACCTGTAGATTTAAAGGGCTGCTTGGGTTACTGCTCCCAGCCGTCCAGGGCCGCCTCGTAAACCGCCATCACCTCTTCCAACTGAGGCCGGCGGGGGTTGTTGGCCACCGGACGGGCCACGGTAAGGGCGATTCTGGCCATTTCAGGAATATCATCCCGGGGGATTCCCAGTTCTTCCAGACTTTTGGGAATTCCCACGTCATCGTTGAGGCGCCAGACCGCTTCCACCGAGGCCTCCGCCGCCTCCCGCGTGGTCATGGCGGAAGTATCGACCCCGAACATCTCCGCCAGGGTGGCGAAGCGCTCCGGGGCGCCCATGAGGTTGTAGGCCATCACATAGGGCAGCAGCACCGCGTTGGCCAGGCCGTGGGGAATCTGGTGCATACCGCCCAGGGGATAGGCCATGGCGTGCACCAGGCCGACGCCGGCGGTGGCCAGGGCCTTGCCCGCCAACAGGCTGCCCAGCAGGACGGCGGAGCGGGCCTCCAGGTTGTCGCCCCGGGCATAGGCCTTGCCCAGGTTGCCGGCGATCAGGTCGACGGCCTCCAGGGCATACATGTCGGAAATGGCGTGGGCCTGACTGGAAACATAAGCCTCCAGGGCATGGGTCAGGGCGTCGATGCCGGTGGCGGCGGTAACATGGGGGGGAGCGCTCAAGGTCAGAGCCGGATCAAGAATGGCGGCGTCGGGGTACAGGGGATCTCCGTTCATCCCGGCCTTGGATGAGGTTTCTTCGTTTATGAACACGGCGGTGAAGGTCACCTCGGCACCGGTGCCGGCAGTGGTGGGAATCATGATCTTGGGCACCCCGCTTTTACCGATCTTGCCCAGGCCGATATAATCCTCGGCCTTGCCGCCGTTGGTCAGCAGGATGCTGACCGCTTTGGCCACATCCATGGCCGAACCGCCGCCGACTCCGACCACGCAGTCACAGCCGGCCTCCAGGGCCAGTCCGGCCCCCTGATCGGCCAGCTTCAGTCCAGGCTCCGGAGCCACCTGGTCATAGACGGTGAAAGGTACTTGTTCCACCTCCAGGGAGGCGGTGACCCGCTCCTGCAAGCCGGCAGCCGCCACCCCGGGATCGATCACCAGGAAAACCCGGCTGCCTCCCAGATCACGAACCATGGCGGCCAGGTCGTTGACGGTATCCACGCCGAAGTGAATCCGGGTGGGCTGGGTGACGGTAAATTTCTGCTCGTTCATGTTACATTCCTTCTGGTCTTGGTTGTCAATCTGGTCATCGGAGTTGTCGAAAGGTAACTGATCGCAGGGGGGCCAACTGTAATCGGTCACAGGGTGGGCGCGGGTTGCGGCACGCTCCGGCGGTGACGCGCACATCAGTACGCAAGTCAACCCTGCCGCCGCTTTCGGCGGTGCCCCGTGATCGCTTACCTCGAAGGCCGCAGCCTTCCGGCGACAGCCCACTGTTTTTTTATCAACACCGGCTTGTTAGCACCAACCCGGCGTTCCTGCCAAGCTTTCGGCGCCACCGGGGATCTTCTGCCAACCCCCTTGGGCGAGCTGGGCTGCTTTTTACTTGCACACCGCCCACCGGCACCGGTCGACCCCCTCACATTTTTTTCTTTTTAGTTGGCAAAACCATCAACGGCTGTTTAACTGCACTAATATGGCAATTATTGTCCAAGGCCCTGCTGCCATGCTGGCGCCGGCGCAAGGCCGTTACCGGTAAATAACCCGCGAGTTTAACGCAGCTTAACCTGGAATACACGCAAAAGATACAGATGGATATCAGCAGATCGGAAAAAAAACGACAGGCCGCCCGGGTAGAAAAAATGGCCGGGGAGCTGGCCGATCTTTCCCCCGGCGAGATCAAATCCCTGCCGGTGCCCGACTTTCTCCGGCAGGAGATCCTGGCCACCGGCAAACTTAACGCCGGAGCCCGGAAGCGCCAGATCAAGTTCATCGCCAAAGAGTTGCGCAACAGCGAGGACGACTACCGGCAGCTGGGGGAATTTCTGGCCCGGCGCAAGGGCTCTAAACTCAAGGAAAACGAAGAGTTCCACGAACTGGAAAGACTGCGTCAGGCCATCATCACCGACGCCATTACCGCTTTCGAGGAGGCAAGGGCCGAGGAAATACCCATACCCGACGACTGGCCCAGCCCCGCCCTGGACGAGGCCAAACGCCTGCTGCCCGAACTCAACGCGGACGACATCCGGGGTCTTGCCGGGCGTTATGCCCGCACCCGCAAGATCACCCACAGCCGGGAAATCTTTCGTCATCTCAAGGGACTGCGGCAGCAGCAGCGACTGGCCAGCGGCCAGCGCGGCGAATAAAGCAAACCAACACCACCGGAGACCAACCTTCCAGGGAGGCAAGAATTCATGGATTATCGCAGCGGTACCAGTGGCCGGGTTTTCAGCGTCCGCTTCGACGAAGGCGACGATTTTCTCGAGGGACTGCACCGGGTGATCCGCAAGGAGAATATCCGCAGCGCCTGGTTCTGGGTTATCGGCGGCCTGCGCAGCGCCGGGGTGGTAACCGGCCCCAGGGAACCGGTAATGCCGCCGGAACCGGTCTGGCAGGAAATCGACGGAGCCCGGGAAACCCTGGGCAGCGGCAGCATCTTTTGGGATGAAAACGAAGAGCCCAGGGTTCATCTCCACGCCGCCATGGGCCATCACGGCGACACCGTCACCGCCTGTGTGCGTAAGGGCACCAAGACCTATCTGGTGCTGGAAGTCTGCATTCTCGAGATCAACGGCCTTGGCGCCTCCCGCCCCTGGTACCCGGAGGGTGGTTTCAATCGGCTGACTTTCAGCTGATTTTTTTGGTAAGCGATCACAGGGCACCGCATCTTGTGGCGATCGGGACGGCTCACGTACTGATGTACGCTTGCCGCCGGAGCTCACCACAACCTGCGGCACCCTGTGACCGCTTACCATTTCGCCCCGGTGATCACTTACGTGCCGGGT
>PWOG01000341.1 GCA_003557565.1 Desulfobulbaceae bacterium | reverse complement strand
GCCGCCGAGCACCTGGAGCGACCCCACGATAAAACCCTGGAGAACATGCGACAAGCACAGCGAGAACTGGGAGTTATCCTGCCCATGGACGAAAAGGATCGGATTACCTGCGCCACCTGTCATAATCCCCATGAACAAGGGGTTTTTCCGCCATCTCATCCCGCCGGGGTTCGCTATGAAGAAGAGCGGTTGCCCCCGGAGGTGATCCGCAAATATGAAAAGCTGACCCGACCCGGCGAGCCTTTCAGGCGGAATTTCCGCCTGGGGCTGCCGGATTTTCGCGATGAGATGCGGCCTGTCAGTGAACTTAAACCGGAAAGGAACATGCGTTTGCCGGCCCGCGACGGTACTCTGTGCGCGGCCTGTCATGGTGCGGGAGGAATAGAGAGATGAGGTTGAAAAAAAACAAATTGCCGGCGCTGGGGATTCTTTGGTGTCTGCTCATGGTCGCCCTTGCCAGCAGCAATGAGGCGGCGGCCCAACAACAGTACTATCACGCGGACCCGGAAAACTGCATGATGTGCCATAAGTACCCCGGTCTGTCACGGGTTGATGAAAACCAGGAACTGCGCCTGCTGTTCATCAACGAAAGGCTGCTCCAGGAAGGGCCCCACTCCCGGGTGCAGTGCGGTGACTGCCATGCCGACGTCGCCGTGGTGCCCCATGCCCAGCCGGTGGAGGATGTTGACTGCCTCAAGCAGTGTCATATCATCGAACCCTCCACCGGCGAACGCTTCACCCATGAGCGGATCCAAGATTTCATGAACCAGGGGGCCCATTCCCGGTACGATGAGGATGGTAACTTGAAGGAGTTTGTTGATGACATGCCGGATTGCATCGACTGCCACCGGGAAGAGCCCATGTATGAGCCCCTCACCTACTTTAAGGGCGATGTTTACGAAGGACTTGATGCCCAGGCCGTTGAACGATGTGTCTCCTGTCATGACGGCGAGGGTTTTATCGACTCTTTTTACAAGCACGTCAGCAGTCGCCTGGAGCACACCCGGACCGCCGAGCAGATTGAGGAGATGTGCGCCAACTGCCATGACAACCCCGAGATCATCGAGCGGCATGATCTGAAACGGGCGGTATATTCTTACCGATACACCTTCCATGCCAAGTGGACCGCTTACGGCGGTCTTACCCAGGCGGACTGTACCGACTGCCACAGTAATCCCGGGGAATCGGTGCATGTTATTCGCAGCCTCGATGACCCGCAGTCCGCCATTCATCCCGATAACCGGCAGGCTACCTGCAGCCAGATCGGCTGCCATGAAAATGCCGGACCTTACGTGGGCGATATCGGCGTCCATATCGACACCCATTTGCCGGAGTATATTGTCGAACGCTATGTATACTACCTATTCATCGTTTTGTTGGCGGGGGTCTTGGTCGGGGTGTACACCCTGATGATTCTGGAGCAGATTCGGGGAATTTTTCCCGATGCCGGATTGATTAAAGAAAGGGACAAGCATCATGACAAGTAGCAGCGATAATAATCAGCGGCCCAAGGTGGAGCTGCCCGTTTCGCCTTACGAGTTCCGAAGGCACCGGATCTACGTCTACGAAGGGGACAAGTTTTTCTTCCGCTTTACCCTGCACCAGCGCTTGCAGCATATATGGCTGGCCCTTTCGGTTCTGATTCTGATCCTGACCGGGTTTCCCCTCAAATTTCCCGATTCCGTGTTCTGGCAGCATGTTTTCTCCGTCCTGGGCGGGATCGAAGTGGCCCCCATACTTCACCGGATCGCCGGGGTGGCCCTGTGTTTGCTCTTTGTCCATCACATGATTTATTTCCTCACGGTCTTTTATAAAAACGACATCAAGCCCATGAGGCAGCGCGGGGAGCTGAGTTTCTGGAACGTCCTGGTGGCCTTTTATAATATTCCCATGATCCCCCACTACAAGGATGGAACCGACCTGGTCGACTACCTTAAGTACGTGCTGTTCATCAGCGACAAAAAGCCCCGCTACGACAAGTTCATGTGGAAGGAGAAGTTCGACTATTTCGCGGTCTACTGGGGTACCCCGCTGCTGGGTCTGACCGGCATTTTCATGTGGCAGCTGGAGTTTTTCTCCCATTATCTGCCTGGAATCGTGTTTAATATCTCCTACATCGCCCACACCGACGAAGCCCTGCTGGCCGCCAGCTTCCTGCTGGTCTGGCATATTTACAATACTCATCTGCATCGCCACAAGTTTCCCATGGGCCGGGTCTTCATCACCGGCTACCTGTCGGAAGACGACATGATCGAGGAGCACTACGATGAATATGTGGCGATGATGAAGGCCGAAGGCCTGGAACACGAGATCAAGGGCCAGTACGAACCCAGTGGTCATGCCGATCACTGGCAGGAAAAAACCTGGGTCAAGTTGCTGTTTGGCGGGGTGATCTCGACCATCGGCGTGGTTCTGATCTGGATGATCCTGGATCTGTCCGTTATGGGTCCCCATGGTTTCTTTCCCCGGGATCGGCCGGAGGTGGTCGAGCCGCCGCCCCGGACCACCCTGGAAGAGGTTCGGCTGGAGGGCATCAGCGCCCTGGAAGGCTTCAACAACAAGGAGGAGTACGTGGGTTATCGCCTGGATCCCCTGGAGGCATTAAGCGGGCATTTCCATAACGTGGGAATCGATATCGCCTCCGATCAGCACTCTTCCTGCGTTGACTGCCATGGTGACCTGGTCCACGAGGAGGTCGAGGAAGTGCGCTCCTACATCAACATGCACACCTTCTACTTTTCCTGCGAGATTTGCCACGTACCCCAGCATCAAAATGGCGACCAGATGTTTGAAAACTTCTACTGGTTTTCCAAGGATGACGGCGAGGTCCAGGAACAGGCCATGGGTTGCGATACTCTGCTGGAAGAACGGGTTGACTGCCGGGTCGCTCCCTTTGTTCGGGTAAACGGTCGCCTGGAACGTTTTGACGGGCCGGAGCTGGCAACGCTGACCAGCGAGTACCAGGACCTTAAGCCCACCCTGAGCCGGGGCCAGCGGGTGGATTATCTGCGCCGGATCCACGATGGTCTGACCCCCGAGCCGGTCTCCTGCCGGGACTGCCATGATCCGGAAGTATCATACCTGCCCCTGCGGGAACTGGGGTACTCGGAACAGCGGATTAAAGAGTTGACCGGCACCGCCATCATCGGTCTGATTGAAAAATACGACGAGGACGAACTTTTTCACCTGCCCCAGCTTTTTTCACCCCGCCGGGAGGGTCGCTGATGTACACCGGTAAGAGGCACAAGCACGGTTGGCTGCCGATTATCCCGACGCTGACGCTGATCCTGCTGCTCCTGACCCCTGGTGCGGCAATGGCCGGCGACGATTACGAGAAATTCACCGCCGAGCTGGATTTTGTCATCGATTCCGCAGCCGGAGTGAATTTCGAGCAGCCCACGGACCTGACCATTGTGGATGACCGTCTTTATCTGATGGACGGGATGAATCACCGGGTGGCCGTTTTTGGACTCGACGGTACCTTTCAGCGCCAGTTCGGTAACCGCCGGGAAATCCCCAGGGCCATCGGCATCTGCGCCGATGGCGAGGACGGGGTTTATGTGACCGACGCCGAAACCGGGCGTCTGCTCAACTATTCCGCCCGGGGCGAGCTGAGGGGAAGCTTTACCGTAAGTCCGGTGCGGGAAAGGGAAAGGCCCGATATTACCGATTGCGCGGTATCGGAATTTGATGAGATCTTTTTAACCGACAACAATAACCACCGGATTCAGGTTTACAGCCGCGATGGTGAACAGCTTCGGCACTGGGGCGGTTTTGGCGAGGCCAACCATCAATTCCGTTTTCCGGCCACGGTTACCATCGACCAGGACGGGGTGGTTTTTGTGGTTGATGTCATCAACAACCGGGTCAAGGGGTTTCGTTACTCGGGGCGGCAAGCCCAGTGGCTGGGTGGTTGGGGGATCACCCCCGGCCGGTTGTATCGGCCCAAGGGGGCCCTGGTGGTGGGACAGCAGGTTCTGGTCGCCGACAGTTATACCGGGGTGATCCAGGTTTTTCGCACTGCCGGTGGTTTTGTGGGAATCCTGACCGACCAACAGGGGGAAATCCTCCGCTTCCGAACCCCCACCAACATGGCCTTTGCCGATAATCGCCTGTATGTGGTGGAACAGCTGCACAACCGGGTAAGCGTATGGAGACTGGAACCATGAGCGGATTGGGGCAGAACCGCTGTATACCGGCCCGGCGCCGTTTATTTTTGCCGCTGATCCTGTCGGCGCTGATGCTGACCGGATTTCTTGGCGGCGGGGTATTGCCGGCAACGGCCCATCCCGGAGCCCTCCTCGAGGAGTCGTCCAAGCGGGAATGCGCCGTCTGTCATGTAATGTGGATGGACGAATTCCAGATGGAATATGAAGAGCCCCTGATCCCCTGGGTGGGCGAAAATATCCTGATGAAGAGCACCTACGGGGTGGTCAGCGACGAGGAGATGTGCTACAGCTGCCATGACGGCTATATTGCCGATTCGCGCCTGGTCTGGACCGGCAAGAGCCACACGGTATTTGAAAAACCCTCGGATGATGTCGATATTGATCAGGACAGGTTTCCCCTGAGTGTCGATGAGGAAATTTACTGCGGGACCTGTCATACCGTCCATTCGTCTGAAACCGGGGCGGTTGATGACGAAATCCGCTTTGATCTCTTTTTGCGCCAGTCCAACGCCAACTCCGAGCTGTGCCTGGCCTGTCATCAGGATTATGATGCCGGCCCCGGGGAGGGTCTCCACTCCATGGGCGAGGAGATCGAAGATGGCTTTCCATTGAGCCTGGCTGACTTGCGCCTGCGCCCCGGTCGCACCGACCAGGCCGATGAGGTGATCTGCAACTCCTGCCATGTGGTCCATGCCGCCAAACAGCAAGAGACCTTGCTGCCTGTGGACGCTAACATGGCTGATTTCTGCGGTTCCTGCCACCAGGATCACAATATCAGCCAGCCTGGAGCCGGTGATTTTCTGGCCCATATCATGGATGTGCCTTTTGAGAAAGCCGAGTTTCCCGAAGGGTTTCGCGAACTGGGATCCGAACTCGAGAATGAAAAACTGACCTGTCAGAGTTGTCACAACTTGCACCAGGGTCGAGACGACCGAGCCCTGCTGATCATGAAAGATACCCCGGAGTCGGACCTGTGCCTGTCGTGCCATGATAACCAGAAAGTGATCAAGGACACCCCCCATAACCTGCTGGTCAGTGATCCGGATCGGCAATTGCGTAATCTTGACCATCAGCATGTGGAAGAGGCGGGATTGTGCGGAATCTGCCACGGAGCCCATGGCTGGCAGCAGGAGATGCGCGCCGGTGAGGATCCCGCCACCGAGGCCTGCAACACTTGCCATGGCCCCGGCCGTGATCGCATGGAACTGGAAATGGCAGGGCCTTACAGCCACAGTGTCGGGGTGGATCTGGACGGGGCCAGTCCCCGCGACGAGGTTGAGCTCCCCTTGTACAATCATGATTTTACCGCCGGTGACAGGGTTTACTGCAACACCTGCCATGATTCCCACCAGTCCCTGGGCCAGGTGTACGGAACTCCGGCAGGCCGTGATGAGCGCGGGCTGATTTCCACCAATTTTCTGCGCATTGAGGAATACACCGAGCTGTGCGCCCAGTGCCATCAGCAAGAGATGGTGGTGGAAGGACTCAACCATGACCCCCGGCTTTTTGAGCTGGAATACCGCAATATCCGCGGTGAGACCCCCGAGATGACCGGGGCCTGCGGTGCCTGTCATCTCATGCATGAAGGGCCGGAGCCGGTGGGTTTTGCCGTGGCCCCGCCGGAGGTGGACTATCCCGAAGAAATCCGGCGTAACCAGGAAAATCTATACTGCCTTTCCTGCCATGAAGCCGACCGGGTGGGCCGGGAAAAACTCATCGGCCAGATCAGCCATCCCATGGGTGAGCGGCCCGAGGAAGGGGAGAGCAGTCCGGAGTTGGCCGAGCAGGAAGTGACCTGCCTTTCCTGCCACGATGTCCATCGCTGGTCCCCAGACCAGACCGAACCCGGACCCGGCCGCCTTCTGGAGGGTGATTTGAGCAGCAGCTTCCTGCTGGTGGACAACCGCCGGGGTGAGCTGTGCGCCGAGTGCCACCGCACCCCGGCGCTGGTCATCGACAGCGAGCATGATCTTTCCGACCATCCCCGGCGGGACGTGGAAACCGGGGTTTGCGAACAGTGCCACGCCTCTCATAACGCCCACGAAGACCTGCTCTGGGGGCGGGATCTTAGCGGTGTGCTGCCCGGGGAAAAGGAGCAGAATCGCCGTTGCCTGGACTGTCACCGTCCCGGCGAGCCCGGTGAGGAGACCGAAGTGACCCTGTATCGGCATCCGGACTACATGCTGCTCACCGATCCCGCCATACTGAGTCAGCTGGAGCTTGAAGACCCCCGGGCGACCATGGAGGCGGTGGAACAGGACTTTGTCTGCGGCACCTGCCACGATCCCCATGTCTGGAGCCAGCAGTTGCTGTTCCAGGACGAGGAGCTTGAAGGATCCCTCCAGGAGTCCTTTCTCAAGATGGGTGACCCGGCCGCAACCTTCTGTGTCGATTGCCATCGGGAAGAGGCCAGGATAAGGTACCGCTATTATCATGAAGAGAGGGTGCGCACGGAGGACAGCCCCTACTATGCCGATGATCCCATCGAGGCCCTGCGGGAACTGCTGAGAAGATTCCGCGGTGATTAAGTTTTAACGGAGGCAGGCGATGACAAGCTGGAAAACAATACTGCTGATGGCGCTTCTGACCTCGGTAAGTCTGACGGTTGGTGCTTGCGGTGGCAGCAGTTCACCGGCCAGCGATGATTACGATCCGCCCGGCACCGGCGTGGCGCCGCGCCTGCTTAACTCCACCGATCACGGTGGCGGCCAGGGGTGGGGCCAGAGCAGCTGCCTGACCTGCCACCGAATGGAACGGGTAACAGAGCTGCATGTAGAGGTGCCCAACATCCGTGACAGCCTGGTAAG
>PWOG01000282.1 GCA_003557565.1 Desulfobulbaceae bacterium | reverse complement strand
GTTGGTTTTATGTGTCAACCCTTCCAACACCTGATGAGCCGTTTCCGCGCCCCGGCGGAAATTGCCGACATGACCGAGAGTTTTGTGGCCGAAACCCCCATCGGCGGCTGGCAGTGCACCCTGGAAGGTTACAGCTACCAGGGTCAGGTGTATGTCTACGGGGTGGTGGATTCGGTCCGCGAGCAGGACAGCTCCTCCTTTGCCCGCTACGAATATCCCTCCGCGCTGCCCCTGGAGATCCAGCACCGGATGATCGACCTGGCCCGGTTGGCGGTCCGGCAGTTCGGTTTGGAAAATTCGCCCTTCAACGCCGAATTTTTTTACGACCAGACCTCGGACCAGGTCTGGTTTCTGGAAATCAACCCCCGGGTTTCCCAGGCCCATTCGGATATTTTCGAGAAAGTATTGGGGGTTTCACACCTGTCGGTGATGGTGGACCTGGCCCTGGGTCGCAAGCCCAAGCCCATGGAGCGCCAGGGGCCTTTTAACGTGGCCGGTCATTTCATGCTTCGGACCGTGGAAAGCGGCCGGGTGCTGCGAGTGCCCAGCGCCGAGGCCATTAATCGGCTCAAGCAGCGCCAGCCGGGAACCGAGGTCAAGATTCCGGTCAAACCCGGCCAGCACTTGAAGGACTTGCAGGGCCAGGACATGTACAGCTTTGAAATCGCCAACGTCTTTATCGGTGGCCGTGATCAGGCCGACATGCTGGATAAGTACGACGAGGCCCTGGCGGTATTGCAGTTTGATATCGAAAAGGATCCCGAGCCGGTGATCACATAAAATAAACTTAGTCGTGTTGCCCCGGTGACCACCTGCCCCCGTCTTTGCTTTTGGCGAGAAATCTGGTCTATGTTATTATTGTTGCATGAACAGCCCAGAATTTACCACCGTCGCCTCCTTTTCATTCCCCCATGAGGCACATCTTGCCCAATCCAGGCTGGAAGCCGAAGGGATACCGGTGTTCATCGCCGATGAGCATACCATCAACATGCAGTGGCTGTATTCAAACGCCCTGGGTGGCGTCAAGGTGCAGGTACCGGCCCAATTCCATGACCAGGCGAAGGAAATTCTGGCACAGGATCTGTCCGCGCTGGTTGATGCGGAATTTGAAGAAAGCCGGGATACTTGTCCAAAGTGCGGCAGCACCGACCTTAAACCTTATACCCAGGGTAAGAAGCCGGCATATTTGGTGTTTTTGTTGCTGGGCTTTCCGCTTTTCTTTTATAAACACGGCCAGAAATGCAACAATTGTGGGGAATTTATCCCCCGATAAGCCTTGCTGCACTCGACCTTGGGCCCCAAAAAAGTGCGGCCCAGCCGGTCCCCGGGCGGGTTCGAGAACCAAGGGGTTTATCCGTAATCGTCGGCTGAAAGGGGCAATCAAATGAAAATCGGTGCTTTTCGCTCATTGTTGTATACCTTGGCCAGGATGCTTGGCGATATTTCCTCGGTAAAAAAAGGGGCGGTCGGTAAGCCCCGTGATTCGGGATGCCTCCGGCAAGCAAACAGGAATATTGATATTATGAAAGCAGGGCTGCTTTATTGCCGGGCAATCGTTGTACTGGGCTGTCTGGTTATGACCTTTTTTGCCGTTAATTCCGTTTGGGCCGGCCACGAGCATATAAGTGAGCGGGAGCGGGAGCGCGAAACCTTCCGTCAGGGTTGGGAGGCGGCTAAACGCGGTGATTTGGTGGGCCTGGTTCTGGCCATCGGCTCCCTGCCCGATTATCCGCTGGTTCCTTACCTGGAATTTGAACTGCTGAGACAGCGCGCCGATCAGGTGCCGGCCGGGGTGATGGAGAATTTTCTGAACCGGTACCGCGACTGGTCGTTTGCCGGAGCATTGGAGACCACTTGGTTACGGAGCCTGGGCCGGCAGGGAGAGTATGATACGCTGCTGCGTCACGGGCGGGATTCATCCAACACCGAGGTTCGTTGCCACCTGATCCGGGCCCGGATCAAAGGGGAGGATCACGCCGGGTTGGAGGAAGAAATTGAGGCGCTGTGGTTGTCCGGCCGGTCCCGCCCCGAGGCCTGCGAGCCGGTCTTCGACTGGTGGCGAAGCCGGGGCAACCCGGATCCTGATGTCGCCTGGCAGCGATTCCGGCTGGCGGTCGATGCCGGCAACTTGAGCCTGGCCCGTTACCTGCGTCGCTATCTGGGGGAGGATCATCGCCGGTGGGCCGAGCATTGGCTGATCATGCAGACCCGGTCCCATGAGACCCTGGGTCGGGCCGTGCAGTGGGACGATAACCAGTATGCCCGGCAACTGGTGGGCCGGGGACTGCGGCAACTTGCGCGCAGCGATTGGGAGGGGGCCGGAGAAAAATGGCAGCAACTCCAGTCTGCCTTTAACTGGTCCGCTGCCGAGCGATCCGCCATTGAACGCGAACTGGCCCTGTTCCGGGCGGTGGCGCTGGACGACGGGGCGATGGCGGTCATTGATGAGCTGCCCGCCTCCGCCCGCGATCAGCAGATGCTGCAGTGGCGCGCCCGCGCCGCCATGGCCCACGGCGACTGGCCGGAGGTGCTGGCAAGCATCCGGGATATGGATGCCGGCGAGCAGGCGCGCTCCCGCTGGCGCTACTGGAGCGGTCGCGCTCTAGCGGCCATTGACCCTCCGCAAGCGCAAACCGTCCTGGAAACATTGTCCGCTGAGCCCAACTACTACGGCTTTCTGGCTTCGGCCCAGTTGGGCAGGGATTTCAGCCTCTGCAACCAGGAACTCACCCCCGATACCGGCGTTCAGGATCGCCTGGTACGGGATGCCGAGTGGGAGCGGGCCATGGAGCTGTTTCAGGTTGGCCTGCACAACCATGCCCGACGTACCTGGGCCAGGATGTCCGGCCGCTTGAGCCCGTTGGAGCTGGAGCAGGCGGCTCTGCTCATGGCTGATCAGGGCTGGTATGATCGCGCCATTGCCGTGCTTAACAACTCCAGTCACCGCCGGGCTTACCCGTGGCGCTTTCCCATGGCCGAAAAAATCCATGTCCTGACTGAAGCTGAATACCGGAAGGTCAATCCGGCGCTGGTATACGGATTGATGCGCGCCGAGTCGTCCATGCAGCCGGATGCCCGTTCACCGGCCGGGGCGCGTGGATTGTTGCAGCTCATGCCGGGTACCGCCCGGGAGGTGGCAAGACGCAACGGGCTGGGTTACAACGGCACCGCCGATCTGATGGATCCGGCGACCAATATCGCCCTGGGAATAGCCCATCTGGCCGAGCTGGAAGAACACTTTGACGGCAACTGGATTTACGTCGCCGCCGCCTATAACGCTGGCATCAGTGCCGTTACGCGCTGGATTGAACAACGCCCCCAAACCGATCCGGACGTCTGGCTGGAAACCTTACCCTATTATGAAACCCGGGATTATGTGCCCCGCATCCTGGCCTTTGCCACCATCTATGAATGGAAGCTGGGTGAACAACCGGGGGTGTTGGCGGCCAATACCCTGGGCGGTATTTCCGGGTCCCGCCGCTTTGCCTGCCCTGAATAACTCGGCAGACCTTCCCCTGCCTGCCACTGACGCTCCGGGTGGATGCCGGTACGGTGCTCCTGACCGGGCGTTAAGCAGGAGCACCTGCATGCTCTATGTTCTGGATGCCTTGTGCGACCTTGACCCCGGGATCTAAGATATCGTGTTCGGGGGACGAGCCGATCCCGCGGCTGCCGCCCTGGGCGGCGTGATCAGCACCGGTTTGGTCAGGGCCCGACTTCTATAATCAGGGTCTGGCCGGGGTGGATAATGTTGGGGTTGGCGATACCGTTTCTGCGGGCCAGGGCCTCATAATTTTCCGGCTCCCCCAGGAAGCGTTCTGAAATTCTCCACAGACTGTCCCCCTTTTTAACCACATATCGTTCGCCGCTGGGGATTGCCGGGGGCCTTTGAGTTGCGGATTTGGCGCCCTGGTCCAGCGGTGTCGCGGCCGTCGCCCGGGCAGCAGTGCTGGTGCCGTCATGTTGGGGCGGTTCGGTTTCCCCGCCGGCGGCAACCGGGAGCTCTTGTAAGCGATCACGGGGCACCTCATCTTGTGGCGATCGGGTCGGCTCACGTACTGATGTACGCCTCGTCGTCCCGCTTGCCGCAATCTGTGGCACCTCGTGGCCACGTTCAGGATCAACCCTGTGATCGGTTTCGGGTACTTTTATGCGCTGTATCTGCTCTTCCTGAAAGTCCGGTTGCTGCTCCGGAGAGGGAAGGGCGGCGGCAGCAAGCTGCTTCACCGGCTCCTTTTGCTCGGGTGCAGGCGGCGGGCCGGAGTAATCAAGCGTACTTTCCGGGGCAAGGGTATCCTGCGGCAAGGAGTCCATCGGGGGGTTCGACATCGCCCACCAGCCCGCCAACAAGCCGACGGCCAGCACTCCCCCGGCCATGATGGCGACTCGCCGGCTATTGTGGCGCTGGTCAGGGCGTCGGGTGAACATCATGGAAGAGGAAACCCGGCTTTTGATATCATGGTGCTCAGCTCTAAATCCAGCAAAAAGGCGCCTGAAAAGAGGCCGTTGACTTCGACGCTGCCGGCTGCCGAAAGCCGAATAATCGGCTGATCCGGAATTTTCCGCCCGCCGGCCGGGGGTCTCGGAAGCAGGGTCTTTATTTACTTGAGGAGAAACGGAAGGCGAAGCGCCGTCTTTTGCCACCGGCCGGGGAGAGGTTTCCGGGGGCCTGATATCTTCGTCGGCGATAAAGCGGGGCTCGAGGTTGTGGTTTGCTTCCTGCCGGGGAGAAGGCTCCGGAATGATGTCTTCGTCGGCGATAAAAAACAGTTCCGATTGGTCGTGGTTTACTTCCGGGCTGGGAATGGTGTCCGTGGTGGCACCGGCATCCTCGTCGCTCCCCAAGGGTGGTCTTTGGCATGATTCTGAATTGATTTCGGCCGCCGGGATGGACGAAGCGGTCGTTTCCTCTTCGATCTCCAGGGCATGGACATGTGGCGGGGGATCATTGCCGTTTTCCCTCATGGGTTCATCGTGGTCGCCGGCAACTGTGGAATCCATTGGCACATCGTCGGGTTGAAAAATATTTGCTGCCGATACCGTGGCAGCGGTTGCCGCTGCCTTTATTTCCGTCCGGCTGTCCGGGGTGACCTCGAGTACCGAGCAAAATTCCCGAACCAGTGCCGGGTCGAAAAAATGAGCCATGGCTGGGGCGTTGATCAGCAGTACCACGGCAGTCCCATCCAGGTAACAGCCGCCCACCAGCGAGTGGGGGACCTTCAAGGGTAAAAGCCGCTGGGCTTGGGGCTCCACCAGCTTGGTGCCTGTTACCCGATCAACCAGCAAAAGCAGCCGGTGCGAGCCCCGCCGCAGGGCAATCATGCCGCCATCGGCGGCGGGGTCGAGTCGGCCGTCGAAATAACAGGACAGATCGACCACCGGCCATAACTCCTCCTGCCAGCAGGTAATTCCCCTGATCAGCGGGGCAAGACCCGGTACCCGCGACCAGGGCAGCAGCGGCAGAACGTCGACCACCTCGTTTTCCAAAACGGCATGCCGATTGCCGGCGAGGATAAATTCGGTTACTTCCCAGGTTCCCTGGGGAGGAATCAGCGGTTGGGGAGAGTTGTCCCCGGTCTTCTGCTCGGGGCCCCGGACCAGGGCGTCGAATTCCAGGCAAGGGATCAGTTCGCCATCGAAGACAAAGCCCTTATCGATGCCAGGTCGGCGTCCCCATGGCGGCAGTGGCAGTAAAGAGCTGGTGCCGCCGTCGATTTCCGCCCCTTCACCCTCGACGGCAATTGCCAGCTGTCTGCCTTGGGGGCCGCCGGTCAGCATAAATTGCTCAGCCGATGACGGCTCATCGTGGAGCAGTCCTCCCAGGCTCCAGAGCGGCAGGGGTTTGCCATGATGAAGGCAAACGCCGATCATGCCGGCGGGCATTCGGCCCACTGCGGTGGCGGCAGGCCGGGCGGTTAAGGGAGAAGAAAACTCCTGGCCGGGCAAGGCAAAGGGCTTATTGCCGGCAGCGTATACAATCCGCCAGCCGGTTTTTTCCCCGCCGGTTAAGGTCGGGATTTTTACCGTGGTGCCGGCCGGGCGGCTTTGTTTACCGGTGAAAGTTGCCAGTAAGCGGCGCAGGTCGATCACCGGCATCGGTTGATCATCCACCACTAGGCAGCCGCTCACCAGTTCGTGGTCGATGGTCTCCGGCAAGGGAAAAAGCTGATCATCGGCCAGGTCGATCTGGCGGACCATGGCAGGGGCCAGCAGGGCGGAATTTTGCCCTTGATAACGAAAAAGAAAGGAACTCGAATTGGAAGCGGGTGGGGTGATATCGAAAAAGGCCGCCAGATCGGCCACCGTTACGGTCTGGTCATTCACCAGGGTCAGCCCGGCCAGAGCCGGAATGTTCATGGGGAGCATGGTGAGCAACGGCGACTCGGAAACTTCCAGGCCCGTTTCGCCTCGAATGGCGAGCGAGTTGTGGTCGCCAGGGCCAATCACCCAGAATGACGGCATGTTTTCTCCAGTGTCCCAGGTCAATAACCGTAACCAAATACAGGATTTGTCCTGTAAGCCGTCGGTGGTTGCCGCAGGTTGCGGCAACCACCGACGGCGAGGCCTGCATCAGTACGCAAGCCTGCCCTGCCCGATGCGGCTTAACGGCTCTGCAGATCTCCCAGGTCTTCAGTGGTGACGCGGATTTCCGAGGTCTGGAACTGATGCTGGAGCCAGGTGTCGAACATTGTCTCCTGCTTGGCCATCAGCAGATTGTTGCGGATAGGCTCGGCCCAGCGCGCGAAAAGTTCTTCACTGGCCGGACGGCGTTGCTGCAGCTTGATGACGTAGAAGCTGCCGTTTTCCGGCTCAACCGCAGCGGGTACCGGATGTTCCTGGGTCAGGGTCAAGCCGGTGCGGGCTACCCGGGAAGGCAGCTCGGCGGCGTCTACGGTGGTGCGGGAATACCAGCCGGATTCTCGCACCTGGTAACCTTTGGCGGTGGCTAGTTGTCCGAGGTCTGCACCATCATCACCCGCAGCGGCCAGAATATTCTCTGCTTCC
>PWOG01000076.1 GCA_003557565.1 Desulfobulbaceae bacterium | reverse complement strand
CTGGTACCTTACCTGGTCGCCCTGGCAGTGGCCGGAATTCCCATCATTTTGCTTGAATACGGTGTCGGCCACCGGGAAAGGGGGGCTTCTCCCCTGGCCTTTGCCCGCATCAGCCCGCGGTTCGAAATTCTGGGATGGTGGATGCCGGTGGTGGCCATGTTTGGAATCATGCTTTATTATTCGGTGGTGATCGGCTGGTGCGTGAATTATTTCTTTCATTCCTTTACCATGGCCTGGGGCAATGACCCGGAAAACTTCTTTATCCACGAATTTCTTCAACTTTCCTCATCCCCGGGCGAGTTCGGCGGCCTGCGTCTGCCCATTATGCTCTCCACCGTCTTTGTCTGGGTCTGCTGCTGGGTAATCTGTTACCGGGACATCCGTCATGGCATCGAAATCGCCGCCAAAATATTCATGCCCCTGCTTTTGATTCTGACCTCAGTTATCGTGTTCTGGACCCTGACCCTGGATGGTGCCTGGGAGGGGATTCGCAACAATTACCTTGCCCCCGACTGGGACAAGATCAACTTCCTGACCACCGACCCCGCCGCCCGTGCGGATGCCGCCAGGGTCTGGGCCGCCGCCTTCGGTCAGATATTCTTTACCCTGTCTTTGGGGTTTGGGATCATGATTACTTATGCCAGTTACCTGCCGGCCAAAACCAACCTGGCCAGAAACGCCCTGATTACGGCGGTGGTCAACAGCTGTTATTCAATTTTTGCCGGGCTGGCGGTTTTTGGTATTGTCAGCTTCATGGCCGTCAACCAGGGAGTTGGTTTCGAAGAGGCCATCGCCAGCGGACCGCAACTGGCCTTTGTCATCTATCCCCAAGCCATTACCCTGTTGCCGGACTTCAATGCCCTGTTCGGCTCCCTGTTCTTTCTGGTGCTGTTTATTGCCGGCCTGACCTCCGGGGTTTCCCTGGTGGAGGCTTTTTCCTCTTCCCTGACCGACAAGTTTCGCTGGCGCCGCAAAAAGGTGGTCAGCGCCATTTGTTTGCTTGGAATTGCGGGCAGTTTAATTTTTACTTCCAGGGCCGGTCTGTACCTTCTTGACATAGCCGATCATTTTATTACCAATTACGGTCTGGTCCTGGGGGGGCTGCTGCAGTGCCTGATCATAGGCTGGTATGCCGGCCCGGAAAGACTTCGCGCTCATATCAGCAAACTGGGCAACAAGGTGCCCAAGATCTGGAATTTTTTCATCCGTTACCTGACCCCGCTGGCCCTGCTGATTCTCCTGGGGGTGGCCGTCAGCGGTGACCTGGGGGCCAACTACGGTGATTACCCCACGCGGCATCTGCTGATTTACGGGATTGGCTGGCTGATTTTGTGTCTGGCCATCGCCTACTTTTTATCACGCCGATCGTGGCGGGCTGCTAGAATCAAACACAAACACCGCTATGGAGATGACGACCTGTTAACCTAGCAGATCAAATTTCAATCAACCCATTTTCCGTCGACACCAACTTTTATGGCTCGCAAAATAAGGCTTATTGTGCTGGTGGCGCTGCTGGTCGCAGCTTTGCTGGCCCTGATCCTGCCCCTTATTCTCAGGTCCGAGCCGGTACGTTCCGAACTGGCCGAGCGCCTGGGTTATCACCTGGAAAGCGAGATCAGTCTGGACAGCATTGAGTTGGCCTGGTTTCCCACCCCCCATCTGTTGGTAAGAGGTGTCGATGTTAGGCGGGATGAACTCCGGCTGGCGCTGCCGGAAACCCACGTTTTTCCACGCTATACCTCCCTGCTGCTGTTTCGTCTGGAGCCCAGCCGGGTCGTCCTGACGGAGCCCGAGCTGCAGTTTGATCCCTCCGCTCTGCTCTCCGAGGAGCCTTCTGTGCCCGGGGTGTTTCCCCGTACTTTTACCGGCAAGGTAGAAATCATCCGGGGAGTTGTGAGTATTGATGACGCCAGGATCCCAGGGGCGGTTGACCTTGAGGCCATGGAGTTGACCGAAATCGATGCCGCTTTCCGGGTCACCCCCACCCGACTGGAAGTGGACCTGGCCCTCCAGCCCTCCTTTGGCCGGCACCTGACCCTCCAGGGCCATTTAACCAAGGACGAAACCTATTATCTGCAGGCGAATGCAGAAGGTCTGCTGCTGCACGAGGTTATTACCACCCCGGTGCAGGGGGTGGCTCCTCTGGAGGCAATGGCCAACCTGAAACTGACCGCCGAAGGGGCCGGTTTTGAAACCATTGATGCCCGCTTGACCGGAGAACTGCCCTGTTTTCTTTTGAACCCGCAGGAGATCGCTCCCCAAACCGGCGTGGTGCGTCTGGACTGCGGGGTTATAGATCTGTCATTGAACAAGCAGGAAGACGATTGGCAGCTTTTGATCCATGACTTCGAGGTTACGAAGCCGGAGCTGCGGCTTAATGGGGTTATCAGCCGTAAAGTTCCGGCCGAGGAATCGCCCCGTTGGGATATTGAGCTGCAGGGTCGGGATTTGAACGCTGATGAGATCATGCCGGCGGTGCTGGAACTGTTTGGTGAATACAAGCCAGCACGGAAAGTCGGCGAGATAGTTCTGGGCGGCCGGGCCTCCCGGGCTTCTTTTCAGTTGTCCGGCAATGATGATGAACTGCGTGACCCCAGGACCCTGGCAGACATGATGATCCTGGAGGTTGATGTCCAGCGGGCGGAAATCATGGTTCCCGGAATTGATCTTTATCTGCCCGAGGCCCGCGGCCCGCTGCGGATTGAAAACAGCATCCTGGAATTGAGCGGGGCCGAAGCCCGCCTTGGCAACAGCCATGGACGGGACGGCTCCCTGCGGGTGGGGCTGCGAAGGGACTTGCCCCTTCTCCAGCTGGATATGCAATTGGATGCCGACCTTCAAGATTTGCGCGCTGTTTTGCCCGAGCTGCTGAATCATCCGGTTTTCCTGGAAGAAATGAAACGTTTTCCCAGCGCGCAAGGTGAAGCTTCCGGCCGCCTGGTTATTGGTGACAACTGGCATGATTTTACCGTGGACGCCACCATTGAACAGGGCCGGGGTGAAATCATCTATGACCGTTTGCCCTGGCCCCTGACCGTCCAGCGGGGACGGTTTCTCATTGATCGGGAACTGGTTCGCTGGCGGGGGCTGGAAGCCACGGCGGGGCCTCACCGACTGAAGGGAAGTACGGGCCGGGTTGCTTTGAGCCCGGAAGCACCCTTTGTCCTGGAAAAGACCAAGGCGGTGCTGGACAGTGGCTCCCTCTTTGGCCATCTGCTGGATTACCAGGTCCTGGAAGAGGCTATAATACCGGTGCTGGAGGACATCGACGGCCCGATCACCATCGATTCAGGACAGGCAAGCGGGGAGCTTTTTCGCCCAATAACGTGGCAATACTCCGCAGAAATTGACCTTGATAATGGGGGGCTGACCTGGTACTCCCCCCTGCTGGCCACTGAAGTCACATGCCTTCAGGGTCGCCTGCGGATTGACGATGAAAGGGTTGATTTACACCAGGTTGAACTTGAACTCCGGGACGGTTATTTCAGTCTGGACAGCCGCCTGCGGCACCAAACCCTGCGGAATTGGCGGGGCATGGCGGAGCTCGGCGGCCTGCTGACCCCCGACATCAGGACATGGCTGGAGCAGCGGCAATGGTTGCCCGAGTCCTTCCTTCCCCAGGCCCCGCTAACCCTGGCACCGTTGACCTTTAACTGGGACGATAACTCCCTGGTCATGGCAGGCAACCTGCACTCCGGGGAAAACCGGGAATTAAGCCGGACCAGCCTGGAATTCATGATCAGCAGTCATGATCAGCATGGGGTGGAGATTGAAAGCACAGTATTGGACGATGACCGTCAGGCCCGTTTTGACTTGAGCCTGCATCGGGGTTATCGAGGCCTGGCGGTTTTGTTGAACCGGGATCCCGCCCTGAGTGAAAATGGTTTGACCCCGGTGCACGGAAGTTTTGAAGGTGAATTGAACCAGGGCGTTCTGGCTGATTTTTTTGCTTTTTTTGACCAACATCTGGAGATGGGCAACTGTCGTGGCGAGGCCAGTTTCAAGATACCCACTCCGCTTTATCTGCCCCCAAACACCGATGCCGTGCCTCACCCGGACCTGATGGCACCTTATTTTGCCGGGCAGCTGGCCGTCCGAGGATTGTCATGGTCCCCGGAAGTTGACGAACAACGCCGAATAACCGTCAACGAACTGGACCTGGAGGGTCATGAACAGCAGTTGCAGCTGCGGCAAATGGATATCAGTTTGGACGCCGACCAGCGGCTCGAGTTGGCCGGCGGAATCAAAACCTTAAGTGCCGGCCTCGAGTTTGATCTTGATCTGTCCGCCCCTTACCTGCGCTGGCAGACCCTGCTTTCCTGGTATGATGAACTTAAAAGCCACCAACCTCGCCTTGAGATCATCTCGGAACCCCGGCAATGGCCGGTAACGGGCCGGGTTGATTTTCACCTGGAAGATTTTGATTCCGGCCCCTTGCCGGCCGAAAACGAGACCCCTTCCCTGCGCTGGCAGCCGCTGACCGGAAACCTGTCGCTGTCGCCCGCCACCGGGCTGGTGGCTGATATCGAGTCCGGCGTGCTTTGCCTACTGGAGATCACCGGCACCTGGTATTTAAACCCGGACCTGGGAACCAGTTCTTTTGCCGTTGCACCGGCCACCGAAGAGATTCCCCGTTTTGAAAAGATGTCGCCGTGTTTGGGTATCGAACAGGACATCATCACCGGTGACTGCCAGTTAAAAGCAGAATTTCATGGCGATTTTGCGCACTGGGAAAAAGGTGTGATCAGCATTGATTCGCCGGGAGGCGGCAGAATCAAAAGAATGGGGCTGCTGGCCCGGATCTTGAGTGTGGTTAATATCACCGATATTTTCACCGGTGATATTGCCGGCCTGGACGAGGAAGGTTTTGCTTATCGGGAACTGGAGTTTGAGGCATTGATCGAAGACCATGTACTGACCATCGAAAAGGCGGTGGTTCGTGGGGTGGGCCTGAACCTGATCGCCCGGGGCAGTCTGGATCTGGCTGACTACGAGGCGGATATGGTGGTCCTTGTGGCCCCTTTTAAGACCATCGATACCCTGGTGAGCTGGATCCCCTTTTTAGGCCGGATCATTGGCGGTGAAGATGCCACCTTGTTAACCATCCCCGTCGCGGTTAAAGGGGATATCCGTGATCCGCGGCTCATTGTCATGTCCCCGGATTCTGTGGGAGAAGGATTGCTGAACCTGATCAAGAGCACCCTTATGCTGCCTTTCAATATCCTTAGCCCAATCCTACCTTCGCCGGATCCGGATCAGGAAATCAATGATTAGGCGTTTACAGGACAAACCCTGTAATTGGTTACAAATTTACCAACTACCGCCGAAAAGTCGTGACCACCAGCTTGTTTTCCGTTGGCTGTGAAGCTTGGCCTGCAACCCTTTGAGCCATTCTACGATCTCGGGAGGAAGTTCGCGGCGGTAAGCCATCCCCAATTGAAAGGGTTTGTCCGGCTGGGACAGCAGACGGTCAAACCAGACCGGCTTTACAGGCAGCTGGAAATCCGGAACATCCTCCTGTTGGTCTTGATCCTGCAGTGGCAGGATTTCCAGGGAAATAACCTGCTGGTCGCTGTCGTGAAAGGAATAGAAAATATGCCACCGTTCAATTTTGGCCTGGGTAACAATAAGTCGCACACCATGCCGTGATATGTCGCTGATTCGCCCCGTGGTCTCCGCCAGGGTTCGATTGGTGCCCTTGTTGTGGATGATTATCCGTACCGGTATACTGATATCGATGCGTGGCGAGCGTCGTTTTTTTCGCGCCATACTTTTCCTCTCAGCCTGTTAAGACCCTCCGGTAACAAGGGAAATTTTCCTGTTCAACTCAGCCCGCATGAAATTAAAAACGAAAAACTATAACAGTTATTGTCAATAAAATCCTGTAAAAATTTACATAACATCAGGTATAAACCTGATGAATACTTGGGAGAATGGTCAAAAAGGCAGGATAATCCTGAAAGAGGTTCCCTCACCAGGGCGGCTGCGGGCGGTGAGTTCACCGTGATGGCCCTCTACAATCTTTTTACAGATCGCCAACCCCATGCCGGTACCCCGGTACTGATTCCGGCCGTGTAACCGCTGAAAGGGGCGGAAAATCCGGTCGAGATATTTTTCATCAAAGCCTATGCCATTATCAATGACCTGTATTTCCACCTTTCGGTCGTAGGTTGCCCCCACCAGCCTGACCAGGGGACTAACTCCTTCGGCCTGGAACTTCAGGGCATTGCCGATCAAGTTTAGCAACAGGCGGTGAATCTGGCCGCGATCGACATTGACAGTGGGCAGGTTTTCCACTACCACCCGGCCATTGCGTTCCCTGATCAATTCTTCCAGGTCGGTGATCACCTCCTGGACAACCTCGTTAAGGTTCACTGGAGACGGCGACAACTTTTTGGAAGCAACCCGGGAATAATCGAGCAAGTCTTCAATTAGCTGTCGCATTCGGATGGCGGCTTTCTGCATGTATAACAGGTATTCATGTCCCCGCTCGTCAAGACCATCGCCATGCTTGTGCTGCAGGCGGTCGCCAAAGGAAACGATGGTGCGCAGGGGCTCCTGCAGATCATGCGACACTATATGTGCGAAATCCTGTAGTTCCTTGTTGCTGCGTTCCAGCTCAAGGGCGTATTTGGCCGCCGCTTCCCGCTGGCGCTGCAGGCGGTTCAACAGGGTCAGGACCACACCGCTTACCAGTAAAAAGGCGATGCCGTGTCCGGCCAGCATCCAGTTGATTTGGGAAGAAAGAATGTTCAGATGAGGTTCGGCGGGAAAGGTCAGGCTGATACCCCCCCGCAGATCCCCTTCTTCGTAACCCTGATCGGCGTGACACCGCAGACATGGGGGTTCAATATAAAGCGGCTCCAGGTATCGATAAACCTTGCCTTCCGGGGTTGATAACAACTCAAAACGGCTGCTTTTATCGCCCTGTTCCAGGTCGGCCAGCACCGTTTGTTCCCATTTGTCAGCAGCGTTGACCGGATTCAACGGAGCGGTGCTGGTAAGATGCAGCACCGCTCCCTCCTGTCTCCTGGTGATTTCAGCGATCTGCCTGGTCATGTAAGCGGGGTTGACCATGGTCAGTTCCAGGCCTTCCTGGGTGATAAGAAT
>PWOG01000291.1 GCA_003557565.1 Desulfobulbaceae bacterium | reverse complement strand
TTTTCCGCAATCGCCGGGCCGACCGGGAAAATGATCCCGCCGATGGCTGGTTTATGTACCAGCAGTTTCTGCCCCCGGAGGGCCGCCGGGCCAGCACCCGCGACCTTACAGTCAACTCGCAAAACCAGGACCAGCTGAGCGGCAACCAGGGGATCATGGTCATCGACGATACCGGCCAGGCTCCGGCGGCCACTTCCCGGTTAAAGGAACTCAATCCCGAAGCCTGGGTCATCGGCCTGGGGACAGGAGTAGCCCACTGGCAGAGTTGGGCTGAGCAATTTGGGAAAAAATTCTGCCTGTTCTGCCGGCTCTCCGATCTGGAAACCACCCGCATGGAAATGGACAGTTCGATGATCTGGGAGACCATCGTGGCCATGACCCTGCGGGCCCTGAAGACCTCCGAAGTAGGGCTGTGGAAGGACGGCCGTTTCATGTGCCATATCATTGTCGAGATGTACCCCCACGGCATTATGTACGTTGGTCCTGAAAAAGGCTATTTCCGCCACCGGCAGGGGTTTCTGCCGGAGAAAAGCTCGCCCAGGCACAAAGGTTCGGCTCCCTGCTACGACACCATGGCCACCAGCCTGCTTGCCTGCGACTGGCTCCAATCAGGGGGGCCCTATTTTTGCCGCAACGCCTTTTTTGACTATTCCACCCGGCTGCTCAACAACTGGCAGCTACTGCACCAGAGCGGCTACTCATTTGACGGCGGCCTGCGGCTGCCGGCGCTGGATTTCTCCTCCACCTTTCCCGACGGCACCCCCTGTTCCTTTATCGAAGCCGAAAACGACCCCTGCTTCATCGATATTCCTCCCCTGACCCCGGAGTTCGAGCGGGAACTGGACATGGTCTCCTGCCAGCAGTGGCACAGCGAAAAAAAGGAAACGGTCCGCAACTTTTTTCCCTGGCCCGTCAGCCCTTACGTCCAGGAACAATTGGGCAGCCTGGCCACCAATTGTATCGGCGTGATCGCCGAAGTCCTGCATTATCTGAAAAACGAAGTGAGCTGGAAAAACGGCTTCGCCGACTTGCGGATGTTCAGTATCGGCAACCTGCGGTCCACCGATCCGGCGGAGGTCGAACCGGTGGTTACCCTGCAGAACGTGATGGATTCCTACGTTACCCGGGAGCAGGTTCAGCGGCCGCTGTGTGTGGGGGTTTTTGGCCCCCCCGGCTCGGGCAAGTCCTTTGCCGTCAAGGAGGTAGCCAAGGTCATCGGTCGTCGGTTCGACATCAGCCCCTTTGATTTCTTTGAATTCAACCTGACTCAGTTCGACGGCCCCGAGGAGATCAACAGCGCCATCGAGGCTATCCGGGCCTCGGTGGCCAAAGGCAAGGTGCCCATCGTTTTCTGGGACGAGTTTGACTGCCGTTACGACAATCACGAATTCGGTTACCTGCGCTACTTCCTGCCCTCCATGCAGGACGGCATCACCTATGTACACGGAGTGCCCTACAATATCGGCCGTTCCATTTTCGTCTTCGCCGGGGGCGTCAAGGCCAGCTACGAAGGCATGACGGACATGCTGGACAGCTCCGAGCCGGGAACCCGGCAACTGGTGCGCACCCTGAAAATTCCCGACTTCTTAAGCCGGCTGCGGGTGGTGCTGGACATCGACGACATCGAGATTCCCCGGGAGCTCCTCTGCAGTGAAGCCGGCCCCCAGGAATTGGCCCAGTTGCGGCGGGTCCTGATCAAGCGAGCCTTTATCATCGCCCATCAGATGGACACCCACTGGAAAAAAGCCGCCCGTAAAACCTCGGGGCTGCTGCTGCGGCTGCTGCTGGCGGAATACAAGTTCGGGGCCCGTTCCATCGAGGCGGTCATCGAAGCCTCGGGCGCCTCGGACCGCCTGGTCTACGGACTGCCGGAACTGATCGCTCCTTCCGCCGCCAGGATCCATGCCAACTGGCATGTGGAACTGGAACGCCTGGTGGACCAGGCCCGCAAACAACAAGGCCTACGTGAAGTCTGGTAGGTAACCCGCCCGCGGTAAATGCTTGACAACCGGCACACAAAAAGTACATTCCTGAATATGTTTGGACTGCCCGAAAATCTTTTATAAAGGAATTACCATGCCAAAAAGCGGGAAACGGCTAAGCGCCAGCCTGGAAGATTATCTGGAGACCATCCACCATATCGTGGAAGAAAAACAGGTGGCCCGGGCCAAGGAGATCGCCGCCCGGCTCAAGGTAAGCCGCTCCTCGGTTACCGAGGCCTTCCGCTCCCTTTCCCAGAAGGGGCTGATCAACTACGCCCCATACGAGGTGATAACCCTGACCCCGGCGGGCAACAAGGCGGCCCGGGACGTGATCCGGCGCCATCGGGCCCTCAAGGACTTCTTTCTCCGGGTGCTGGCCGTGGATGAAGAACTGGCCGAGGAAGGAGCATGCCAGATCGAACACACCGCCCCCCGGGAAATAATTGAACGGTTGAGCATGCTGATGAACTACATCGATGAATGGCCCCAGGGCGGGGATGACTGGATCAAAAATTTCAACCGTTACTGCCAGCAAAACAGCAAATCCCAGGACAAACTCCGGGCCAACAGGGACAGCACCCGCTGACCACAACCCCGGCCCGGAATCGCTTCACGGCAACCTGCCTCTCCCCGCCCCATGGTTCTTACCGCGCCAATCACAGGCTTTTTCCCGAAAGCGGTCACGGGTGGGCGCAGGTTGCGGCAAGCCCCGGCGGCATTGCGTACTTCAGTACGTGAGCCGGTCCCATCGCCGCTTTCCGCAGCACCGCCTGATTGCTTACCTTAATGCAACTCGCCCAGGGCGACGGCCAGTCGTTTCATCCCCTCCTCCAGAACCTCCATGGAAGTGGCGAACGAAAAACGAATAAAACTGTCGGCCCCGAAAGCCGCCCCCGGAACCGTCGCCAGCAGTGCTTTTTCCAACAGATAGTCGGCCAGGGATACGGAATCGGCGATCACCTGGCCATCCTTGGCTTTGCGCCCGTAACACCAGGACATATTGGGAAAAACATAAAAAGATCCCCGGGGCCGCACACAACTGATCCCCTCCATGGCGGTCAGGGCTTCCATGATGAAGGCAAGCCTCGGCACGAAGGCATCCCGCATGGCCACGGGAAAATCCTGCGGACCGGTAAGGGCGGCCAGGGCCGCCCGCTGGGCCACCGACGAGGGGTTGGAAGTGGACTGGCTCTGGATCTTGTTCATCGCCGCGATGATGTGCTTGGGGCCGGCGGTATAACCGATGCGCCAGCCGGTCATGGCAAAGGACTTGGAAACACCGTTTAGTATCAGGGTCTGCTCGCTCAAGCGGGGATCGACATCAAGGATATGGGGCAGCTTGTCGGAACCGTAGACGATGGTGTCGTAAATATCGTCGGTGATCACCGCCCAGCCCCGCTCCAGGGCCATTTTGCCAATGGCCTCCAGGGCCCTGGCGGAGAGCACCGAACCGGTGGGGTTGGAAGGGCTGTTCAGAATAATCCCCCGGGTGCGGGGGCTGACGTATTGATGCAATACCGCCGGATCCAGGTCGAAATCACTTTCCTCGTCCAGGGGGACGATCACCGGGGTGGCGCCGGCCAGCTGAATGATGGGCGGATAGCTGACCCAGTAAGGAGCCGGGATCAGGACCTCGTCGCCGGGACCGAAAAGGGCCTGGGCCATGTTGTACAGCCCGTGCTTGCCGCCACAGCTGACCTGAACCTGGTCCGGCTGGTAATGCCAGCCATGATCGGCGCTTAAGCGGGAGCACACCGCCTCCCGCAGCGGCAGAATCCCGGGCACCGGAGTGTAGCGGGTAAAACGCTCATCGATGGCGGCCTTGCCGGCCTCGCAGACATGAGGCGGGGTGTCGAAATCAGGTTCACCGACACTGAAATTAAGAACATCGGCACCCTCGGCCTTCAGGGCCTTGGCCTTGGCATCCACCGCCAGGGTGGGTGAGGCCTTGATATCTTTAACCCTTGCCGCCAGTTCAATGATGGGAGCATCCATAATCTTGCAACCTCCGTTAGGTTTCTCAACAGATCAGTAAATTACCCGCAGTAACGTCAACCCGCAGGCTGGCGCGGTGGGACCGGCCAGGGAGCGATCGCCGGCGGCCAGCAGTTCGTCGGGAAAAGCGATCCGGCGCCGACCCCTACCGATCGCCACCAGGGTCCCGACGATATTGCGCACCATATGGCGTAAAAAACCATCCCCCTGGATTTCGAAAAAGAACTCCTCGCCCAGCTGGTCCTCCTGCTCCAGGCGCAGAACATCCAGCCGTCGCACCGCGCCCCGGCCGATTTGGCGGGTTTTGTCCCGGGAGCCGGCGGCCTCGAAGGCGGAAAAATCATGCCGGCCCAGCAGTTGCGGCAGAACCCCCCGGACCCGGCCGGCGGCAAAGGGACCGGGCAGGTGCGCCCGGTACAAACGCTGACAGGGCAGCATAACTGCGGCGGTGGAAAAACTGTAGCGGTAAACCTTGCCCCTGGCGCTGCGGCGGGCGTGAAAATCGTCCTCCTCCTGCCGGGCATCAAGAATGCGAATATCCGGCGGCAGCATGGTGTTCAGGCCCCGCCGGTAGGCTTCCAGGGGCAGAACGCGGGGGCTGTGAAAATTGGCCACCATACCCCGGGCATGAACCCCGGCATCGGTGCGGCCCGCCCCGTGCAGGACCACCCGCTGACCCACCAGCCGCCGGGCCAGGACATCCTCGATGACGGCCTGGATGGTGGGCCGGTCGGGCTGGCGCTGCCATCCCGCGTAGGCACTGCCGTCATAGGCAATGGTCAGCCGAATATTGACCATCAGGGAAACAGCGGGACGATCTCCAGTCCCTGCCCCTCGGGCAGGCCGCAGAGCAGATTCATGTTCTGCACCGCCTGACCGGCGGCCCCCTTGACCAGATTGTCGATGGCAGAAAGCATCACCAGCCGTCCGGTACGTCGATCAACCCGCAGGGCCAGGTCGCAATAATTACTGCCCCGCACGTACTGGGTGGCGGGCAGCTGGCCGGCGGTAAGCAGCCGGACAAAAGGTTCCTGGCGATAAAAATCCGCCACCACGCGCTCCACTTCGACCTGTTCATAATTGCCCCGCAAATCGGCATAAATGGTGCTCAGCATTCCCCGGGACATGGGG
The DNA here is from genome assembly GCA_003557565.1 of Desulfobulbaceae bacterium. GTDB lineage: Bacteria > Desulfobacterota > Desulfobulbia > Desulfobulbales > Desulfurivibrionaceae > Desulfurivibrio. The sequence goes on along the minus strand of PWOG01000291.1, from coordinate 2,057 downwards.
ACCAGGTGGGGGGTGAAACTTACGGTCATCTCCCGGTCACACAGCTTGCCCAGTTCCTGTTCGATTTCCGGGGTGTGACGATGCGCTCCCACCTTATAAGCCCTGAACCCATCGGTCACCTCACAATACATGGTCCCGGTCTGGGCGGCCCGGCCGGCCCCGGAGGTACCGCTTTTGGCATCGATGATCAGGCTGTCGGGATCAAGACAGCCGGCCTTGAGCAGTGGGGCAAGGGCCAGCAGCACGCTGGTGGGATAACAACCGGGATTGGCCACCAGGCGCGACCTGGTGATGGCCGAACGGTGTAGTTCGGGCAGCCCGTAGGCCGCCTCGGCCAGCAGTTCCGGAGCCGAATGGGCCTGATACCACTCTTCGTAAACTCCTTGGTCATGGAGCCTGAAATCGGCGGAAAGATCAACCACTTTGGCGCCGGCCGCCAGCAGCTCCGGCACCACATTCATGGCGGTCTGGTGCGGCACGGCGGTAAAGAAGAGATCGGCCCGGCCGGCGGCCTCCAAGCCGCTGAGATTCTCGCAGACCAACTCGGTTCTTCCAGCCAGGTGGGGAAAAACTGCCGCCAGGGGTTTACCTGCGTACTGCCGGGATGTGGCCAGGGTCAACTCCACCCCGGAGTGATTGACCAGCAATCGCACCAACTCGGCTCCGGTATAACCGGAAGCCCCAATAATTCCCACCCGTATCATCTACCTTCTCTCCATAAGTTACCGCCGCAAAAAAGCGCCGGCGAGGTATCCACTGTAGCTCTTTTCTCATAAGCGATCACAGGGCACACCGCCGAAAGCGGCGATCAGGCCGGCTCACGTACTGATGTACGCTTCGCCTTCCCGCTCACCACAACCTGCGGCACCCTGCGGGCGCTTATCATTGTGCCCCGGTGATCACTTACCTTTTTTCTGTGTTACCAACCAACACGTTTGGTGTTTTTTTTTGCAAGACCATCAAGTTTGACGAACGCACCCAGTGCTGAATAACGACGGTCGGTCGGTTACCAACAAAAAAAGGGGAAGGTGCTCAATGAGCGCCTTCCCCTGGTTGCTTTTCGCATAGGCAATCGATACGCCGTCGCCGAATCGGGCGACGCATTCCTGTTAACGCTTGGAGAACTGGAAGCTGGCCCGCGCGCCCCGCTTACCGTATTTTTTCCGCTCCTTGCTCCGGGGGTCACGGGTCAACAGCCCGGCCCGCTTGAGGGCAATCCGCAACTCGGGATCGGCCTCGGTCAGAGCCCGGGTGATGCCGTGGCGCAGAGCCTCGGCCTGGGCGTTTTTGCCGCCTCCCCGCAGGGTGGCCATAACATCGAACTTACCCTGGGTCTCGGTCAGGATCAGCGGTTTTTCCACCACCGCCCGGGAAAATTCACCACCGTCGAAGTAGTCTTCCAGGCCTTTTTTGTTGACCTGGATGTTGCCGCTGCCGGGTTTCAGCCATACGCGGGCCACGGCGGTCTTGCGTTTGCCGGTGGAATAAAAGCTGTTATCTGCCATTGATTTCTCCAAACTCTCGTCTGATCTGGATTAAAACTTCAGGGTTTCCGGCTGCTGAGCCTCATGAGGGTGCTCGCTGCCGGCGTAGACCTTGAGTTTTTTTAGTTGCTTGCGGCCCAGAGGGTTTTTCGGAAGCATCCCCTTTACGGCCTGGTACACCAGCTCTTCGGGCTTGCGGTCCCGCAGCTTGGCGGCGGTTTCCTCTTTGAGGCCACCCATGTGACCGGTGTGCCGATAGTACATCTTGTTGTCCCACTTTCTGCCGCTGAGCCTGATCTTGTCGGCGTTTAAAACCACGACAAAATCACCGGCATCCATAAAGGTGGAATAAACCGGCTTGTGCTTGCCGCGCAGGCGGGTGGCAATTTCCGAAGCCAGACGGCCCAGGATAACATCCTCGGCGTCAACCACGTACCACTTGCGATCAATATCCTTGACCGGCGTCAGATGGGTTTTCATAACAATTCCCTTACAAAACTGGCAAAATTTCTACAACCGGGATAACTCCCGGTCAAAGAGAAAAAGGCTCGAAACCTTTTCGAACCTTTGCTG
>PWOG01000219.1 GCA_003557565.1 Desulfobulbaceae bacterium | reverse complement strand
CCTGGCTGATCGCCCGAAGGTGCGGCTGCTTGGGTTACTAGAGAATGGCCCGCAGCTCGCGCTCCAGTACCGGAAAATCCACGTGGCCGTCGAAACGCTGGATGATCTCCCCCTGGTGGTCGATGAGAAACGAGGTGGGAACCCCGAAGACATCGCCGAAATTTTTCGGGGTGTCGGTATCACTCATCACCACCGGGTAATTGATCCCCATCTCCGACATGAAATTGCGTACCGCCCGGGTGTCTCCCTGGTCCACGGAAATGCCCAGCACGGTGAAGTCGTCGCTGCCGTATTTTTCCTGCAGGGCGATCAGGTTGGGCACCTCCTGGCGGCATGGCGGGCACCAGGTGGCGAAAAAGGTGACCACCATGGCCTGGTCCTTGAAATCGCGGCTGCTGATGTTGCTGCCATCTTCCGCCGCGGCCAGATTGAATGACGGCATGGTGGTGACCTGGGAGCCACCGTTGGGCGAGCACGCCGCCGCAGCCAGCAGGGCCAGCAGGATAACCGCCAGGCTGGACAGAGGTGACCGGGGTGGAAAAGAGTTGTAACGCTTCATTAAAATTGTTCTCCGTGTCCGTTGTGTACTATAGGTGCCTCTAAAATTTGGCTTCGCAGTAATTGCGCCAATCACGAACGTCGCCACCGATTTTTGCGGCGATTGTAGAAAAGACAAATTCCCATGAGGTTGACCCATGAGAATTTGCTTTAAACGGAGTGAGTATACCGCATTGTTTTCAGAAATGCCAACCCCTTGTGCCGGTGGGATGAAAAGGAGATTACAGGCGGTTGCCCCGCACGCCGATGACCACTTCTTCCACCGGGATGGAGGTTGCGGCCCGCTGTTGGGCGGCCTGGATGATGCCGCGCATGGAGCCGCAGCAGGGGACCTCCATGATGGCGATGGTGATGCTTTTAATCCCCGCCGTGGCAAAAATCTCGCTGAACTTGGCCACGTAGGATTCGGCGTCATCAAACTTGGGACAACCCAGCAGCACTGTTTTGCCCGGCAGCAGTTCGCGGTTGAAGTCCGGATGGGCCACCGGCACGCAGTCGGCGGCTACCAGCAGGTCGGCCCCCTTGAGAAAAGGCGCCTCCGGCGGCACCAGACGGATCTGGATGGGCCAGTGGGTAAGGGCGGACTGCTCGGGGCCGGCGGTGGGGGCGGCTGCCGGGGCCATGGCCGTTTCCCGGGGCTGGTTGGCAGCCTGGCAGGGTGTGGTCGGGCCGAAGCTCTGGATATGTGATGAGGCGCAACCGCAGGCCATGGCATCCGCCGTTGGCTCCGTTTCCCGGGTTTCGTTTTGCTTGGCGGCCAGCAGTTCTTCCACCGCCTCTTCGTCAAAGTCATCGGCTTCGCGTTCCACCACCTTCAACGCGCCGGTGGGGCAGGCGCCCAGGCAGGCGCCCAGGCCGTCGCAATATTTCTCCGCGATCAGCCGGGCCTTGCCGTCGATGATTTCCAAGGCCCCTTCCGCGCAGTCGGGCACGCACTGGCCGCAGCCGTCACAGAGGTTTTCGTCTATTTCAATTATCTGGCGTTTTACTTTCATGGTGATAACTCCTGTTGCTCTTATGGTTAAACCGGGCGGCTTGCTGTGGCGATAACGCGCCGGTGTAATTGTTAATGCTCCGTAAACGTTCAGCCGCACCCCACCTTGGGGCGATCAGCCAAGCTTACGTACGCGGGGTACGTGGCGCTTGGCTGCAAGACCTCATCCGGGGCACTGCTGTTCGTTTACAGCCCGTTAAATCAACACTTCGTTGGCCCTGGTGAATCATTGCAATGCTCCTGTTGCCGGGCCCGCTGATGGGCCTCGGCCAGGATGTTGAAATTGACGCCCCCCTGGTCCGTCGTCACCGTCGTCCGGGGGCGACGCAGATGGTCTATGGCGGCGCATACTTCCTCCACCAGGCCGGGATTGGCGTTGAGTTCGGTCAGCAGTTGCCGGATGTCGCCGGTGGCGGTCTCCGGCTCCTCGGCCGGTTGATAAAGGTCGTGAAGATAAGCGGCAATCCGAACCACCGCCGGATTGGCTCCTTCGGTGTGGTCGGCCAGTTCCGCGGCGTGGCGGGCCACCCGCCCGGCATGACCGATACGGTGAAAATCCTCGCCGTAAAGCTTTTTGGTCTCCGCCGCCACCCGGTCAACCAGTTCTTCCTGTTTTTTTCTGAGCAACTCCGGCGGCAATTCGCCCAGACACTGCTCGGCATAAGGACAGTAGGTGGCGCAGCCGAAATCTATTTTGGGGTTGAGCATCCGGTGGCCGCAGTTTTTGCAGACCCGCCGGGAGTCATCCTTGAAAAATTCGACCACCTGACCGCACTGCTCGCAGGGGGTTTCAAAAACCGCATTGCCGTCCCAAAATCGGCTGTCCTGGCCGGGGCATTGCATAAGCTGTTCCTCTGCTCAATATTGTCGGCGCCGCAAAAAGCGGCGGCGCCGACTGGGTACGCATTGTAGCTACTTGTTTTCTGGTTACCGCCCAAGATGTCGTACGCGATCACAGGGCACCGCATCTTACGGCGATCAGGCCGGCTCACGTACTGATGTACGCTTCGCCGCCCCGATCACCACAACCTGCGGCACCCTGTGGCCGCTTAGCATTTCGCCCCCGTGATCACCTGCAGATGTCTGGCAGGTAACACCGAAACCTGGGTAACCAAGCACCGGGTTTGTCCGGTAAGCGGCCACGGGGTGGGCGTGGGTTGCGGTACCCCGTGACCGCTTAAGCTCAGCCCAGGATGGTCTTTAAGTCCTCATCCGGGGTGCTGATGGGTTTGATGTCGAAATTTTCCACCAGCACGTTGAGCACGTTGGGGGTGATGAAAGCCGGCAGGCTGGGCCCCAGGCGGATATCCTTGATGCCCAGATGCAGCAAGGTCAGCAGGATGGCCACCGCCTTCTGCTCGTACCAGGAAAGCACCATGGACAGCGGCAGGTCGTTGACCTCGCACTCAAAGGCATTGGCCAGGGCCACGGCGATCTGGATCGCCGAGTAGGAATCGTTGCACTGCCCCACATCCAGCAGCCGGGGAATGCCGCCGATATCGCCCAGGTTCTTGTCGAAGAAGCGGAACTTGCCGCAGGCCAGGGTCAGCACCACGCAATCCGAGGGTACCTTTTCCACGAACTCGGTGTAGTAGTTGCGGCCCGGTTTGGCGCCGTCACAACCGGCCACCAGGAAGAAGTGGCGGATGTCCTTGTTCTTGACCCCTTCGATAACCTTGTCGGCCACGCCCATCACGGCGTTGTGACCAAAACCGGTCATGACCTTGCCCTTGTCGCTGTCGGCGGTAAAACCGGGCATTGCAAGAGCCTTGTTGATCGCCGGGCTGAAATCCTTACCCTGGCCGGCGCTGCCCAGGCCCACGGCGTTTTTCACCTTGTCGAGCATGGAGGGGCAGCCTTTGTCGTCGATATGGGCCACTTCGGGCCAGCCCACCAGACCGGTGGTGAAGATGTTGTCCTTGTAAGCCTCTTGCGGTTTCTGCAGGCAGTTGGTGGTCATCACGATGGCGCCGGGGAACTCGGCGAACTCCTTGTGCTGATTCTGCCAGGCGGTGCCGAAATGACCGTAAAAATGGGAGTATTTCTTCAGCTCGGGATAACCGTGGCAGGGCAGCATTTCGCCGTGGGTGTAGATGTTGATCCCCTTGCCTTCGGTCTGTTTGAGCAGCATCTCCAGATCCTTGAGGTCGTGGCCGGAAACCAGGATGGCCTTGCCGGCCCTGGCGCCCAGGGGCACTTCCGTGGGTACCGGGTGCCCGTAGGTACCGGTGTTGGCGGCATCCAGCAGTTCCATGGCCCGCAGGTTGATCTCGCCGCACTTGAGCACCAGGCCGACCCAGTCCTGCAGCCCCATATCCTTGCGCAGCAGGTTGACCAGGCTTTCCTGGATAAAGGCGTAAACCTTGTCGTCCTCCTGGCCCAGGATCTTGGCATGGTCGGCATAGGCGGCCACTCCCTTGATCCCGAACAGGAGGGTGTGCTTGAGCGACTGGATGTCGGCATCATCGTCGGCGGCGTTTTTCATGCCTACCTCTTCGCCCTGCTTGACCATGCCGTCGAGGTCGGCGGCGGGGGTGAAGGTAAAGGGGGCTTCGGTGAAATCGGTCTTGCCGCCGGCGGCCTTGACCTTCTGGGCCAGGGCATCCCGCAGGGACACGGTCCTTTTGATCATGGCGGCGAACCTTTCCGGGTCGAAGTCCACGTTGGTCAGGGTGGAGAATACCGCTTCACAGGTGAAGATGTTGGCCTCTTCGTCCGCCACTCCCACCTTGCGGCCTTCCACCGCCGCCAGGGACAACCCCTGCAGGGCGTAGATCAGCAGATCCTGCAGGGCGGCCACATCAGGCTTTTTGCCGCACACACCCAGAGTCTTGCAAGCTTCTCCCTTTGCCGTCTGTTCACATTGATAACAAAACATGGTCCATCCTCCGTAACATCTGTTAATAATGATGACCGGGAGCCCTTGCTCCGGGTCGCTGTATTTTCGTAACCGTTCACCAGGGCCAACAAAGTGTTGAGGTAACGGGCTGTAAACGTTCAGCCGTGCCCCGGATGAGGTCTTGCAGCCAAGCGTCGCGTTCCCCACGGACGTAAGCTTGGCTGCTTGCCCGAAGGTGGAGTGCGACTGAACGTTTACGTGTTTTCACTGTTGACGGTATGGTAGCGGATGGAATCATTTGGTACCTTGACTTAGATCAAACTCCCGATTTTTTTTGTAAGCGATCACAGGGCACCGCATCTTGTGGCGATCGGGCTGGCTCACGTACTGTAAGCGATCACAGGGCGCCGCATCTTGCGGCGATCGGACCGGCTCACGTACTGAGGTACGCTTCGCCGCCGAGGCTCACCACAACCTGCGGCACCCTGTGACCGCTTACGGGACAACCTTTGTGATTGGTTGCATTTTATATGATCGGCCATTGTTGCCGCCGTGTCCAGTGATCGGGTCGGCCGGGGCGGTTAATAGAGGATCTTGTCCGGCATTTCCTGCCATTTGTGAAACAGCGGCAGGGCTTTTTCCCGCATCAGTTGCTTGGCCGACAGGGTGCGGTCGGCCGGGGTGCGGTTTAATTCCTGGTAGATATGCAGGTCGGCAAAACCGATGGCGGCAGCGTCGTGGCGGTCGGCGGCGTAGTAGATTTTGTCGATTCCGGCCCAGTAGGCGGCGGCCAGGCACATGGGGCAGGGTTCGCAGTTGATGTACAGGGCGCAGCCGGCCAGGCTGAAATCATTGAGATGGGCGCAGGCGGCCCGGATGGCTTCGATTTCGGCGTGGGCCGTGGGATCGTTGGCGGAAGTGACCCGGTTCCAGCCCCGGCCGATAATTTTTTGGCCCCGGACCACCAAAGCGGCGAAGGGGCCCCCTTCGCCCCGGGGCATGGTTTCTTCGGCCAGGGCGATGGTTTTTTCCATAAAGTGGGCGGGGGAATGTTCCGGTAATCGTTCCTGTTCCACGTCGAGCTCCGCAAAAAATGAACTTGACCGCGCCGGAGCCAGGAAAGAGCGGCCCGGGCGGCGTTAACATGCTATGTTGACAGGCCGGTTATGACTTATCCGGTTCGAGGTTTATACTGTAACGTTATCATAAGAGAGTGGAAAAGGGTCAATGGATTTTACAACTTTTGCTTATGTCTTACTGATTGCCGGCGCCTATCTGCTGGGTTCGGTGCCGTTTGGCCTGTTGCTGGGCAAACTGGCCGGAGTGGATGTGCGACGAGGCGGCAGCGGCAATATCGGGGCCACCAACGTGGGACGCCTGCTGGGCAAGAAACTGGGTGCGGTGACCCTGGTGGCCGATCTGCTCAAGGGGGTGGCGCCGATGATGCTGGCCTCCTGGGTGCTGGCCGGAGATGAAAGCCGGCCGGTGGTGGTGGCGCTCTGCGGAACGGCGGCTTTCCTTGGCCATCTTTTTCCTCTTTATCTGGGGTTCAAAGGCGGCAAGGGGGTGGCCACCGCCCTGGGCGTTTTTTTGTATCTGACCCCCCTGGCGGCCCTGGGGGCCATGGTGGTTTTTGTCCTGGTGCTGCTCAACTGGGGTTACGTCTCCGTAGCCTCGTTGAGCGCCGCCCTGCTGATGCCGGGCCTGGTCTGGCTGCTTTACAACTCCGCCGCCATCGTCGAGCCGGGGGTGGCGGAAACCCTGGGCGCCGCCTGGACCGGGGCCTGGCTGGAAACCGTGGTGGCGCTGTTTTTCGCCCTGCTGATCTGGTTCAAGCATCGGGACAATATCCGGCGTCTGTTGCGCGGCGAGGAAAAAAGCTGGCGCAACCACAAAAATGACTGACTTGCGGAAACCAGCCCAAGGCGTTCAGACAACGATAAACTTTCGATCCTGTATTTTTCGGGCCCGCCATGCATTTTGACCAGCAACTGATTCCCGGCCGGCTGGTTCGCCGTTATCAGCGTTTTTTGGCCGACGTGGAGCTGGCCGACGGGGAAGTGATTACCGTCCACTGTCCCAATTCCGGCAGCATGCTGGGTTGCCGGGAGCCGGGCAGTCCGGTGCTGCTGTCTTTGGCCGCCAACCCCCGGCGCAAGTACCGTCACACCTGGGAGTTGGTGCAAAGTGAGGGATTCTGGGTGGGAATCAACACCGCACGGACCAACAGCCTGGTCCGCGAGGCCCTGGAAAGCGGGGTCATTGCCGAACTGCAGCCGGTGGCGGCAATCCGGGCCGAGGTCCGGGTATCGGCCCCCAGCCGCCTGGATTTCTGCCTTGACCACGGCGCGGCAACGCCGGCAGACCGGCCCCGGCAAACCTACCTGGAGGTAAAAAACTGCACCCTGGTGGAAGACGGGGTGGCCATGTTCCCCGATGCCGTCACCAGCCGTGGCGCCAGGCATCTGGAGGAACTGCTGACCCTGCGCCGGGCGGGCCACGGGGCGGCGGTGCTGTTCTGCGTGCAGCATGGCGGCGCCGGTTCGTTCACCCCGGCGGCCCGGATCGACCCCGGCTACACCCGGACCCTGGCCAGGGTCGCCGCCGCTGGAGTGCGGGTTCTGGCCTACCGGGCCAGAACCACCCCGGCGGGAATTGTCATCGACACTTCCCTGCCCGTGTTGCTACCCACGTAACCGTAAGCGGCCACAGGGCACCGCATCTTGCGGCGATCGGGCCGGCTCACGTACTGATGTACGCTTCGCCGTCCCGATCACCACAACCTGCGGTACCCT
>PWOG01000021.1 GCA_003557565.1 Desulfobulbaceae bacterium | reverse complement strand
GCGTGGTGGCCGATACCCTGGGTCGTGATCTGGCCGACTGTGCTGTCTATGGGCGCGAGGGTCGCACCGGCGAGCGCGATCGCAAGACCATCGGCTTCGAGACCATCCGGGCCGGCGATATCGTCGGCGAGCACACGGTTTATTTCGCCGGGGCCGGGGAACGCCTGGAGCTGACCCACCGGGCCCACAACCGCGACAACTTCGCCCGGGGCGCGGCCCTGGCCGCCGCCTGGGTGGTTAACAAGCCCAAGGGGCTGTATTCCATGTTCGATGTGCTGGGGCTGGAAGATTTTTAGGCGGCGGCGTTCCAGGATACGGGCCGGCCGGGCCGGGCAATGACCGGAAACAGGGTTCGCGCCTATATCGGCCTGGGGGCCAACCTGGGGGAGGGCCGGGAAAATCTGCTGGCGGCCTGGCGGCAACTGGCCGCCGAACCGGGAATTACCACCCTTCGGCTGTCCCGGCCCTGGCGCAGTGAACCCCTGGTAAGCGATCACAGGGCACCGCATCTTGCGGCACCCTGTGATCGCTTACGGTGGTTTACTAACTCGGTGGGGGAATTGGAGACCGATTTGGGGGCGGAACAACTGCTGGCGGTGCTGCTGCGGATTGAAACCGGGCTGGGCCGGGACCGCCGGCGCCAGGGCTTTGATCGCCCCATTGACCTGGACCTGCTGCTCTATGGTGAGGCGATCATCAACCTGCCCCACCTGGTGGTGCCCCACCCGGAAATGTTGGGGCGGCGTTTCGTCCTGGAGCCGTTAAGTGAACTGGCCCCGGATTTGGTGCCTCCCGGCGGCCGGCAAACCGTGGCCGCCGTGGCCGCCGCCTTGGCCGCCGCCGGTGGGCAGCGGTTGACCCCCGGTCAATGGGATTGACCCGCCCATGGTGGTTGACCGGGGAAAATCATTGCTATATTAAGGACGGTAGATTATGCATCCGCTGAAAATTATTATACTCATAGTTCTTTTTTATCTGCTATACCGTCTTTATATGCTGGGGCGCAAAAAGCGGCTGGCCGACGAACAAGAAAAGGCCCGGCGCCGGGCCGCCATCGACGATGTCCTGGTCCAGGACCCCACCTGCGGAGCTTACGTGCCCCAGGGGCAGGCCCTGCGGCTGCGCGGCCGGGACGGGCGGGAAATGTTTTTTTGCAGCGAAAAATGCCGCCGCAGTTTTACCGAAGGTGAAACTAAATCGGACGACAAAGTTTAAGCCGTCGACTCTTTTGATAAAATTCTGGAGGAAACAATGAAATTTTTTATCGATACCGCCAACCTGGAAGAAATTTCACTGGCCAAGGATATGGGTATGGTGGACGGGGTAACCACCAATCCATCGTTGGTGGCCAAGGAAAACAAGCCCTTTGAGACCCTGCTCAAGGAGATCACCGATCTGGTGGACGGGCCCGTCAGTGCCGAGGTGATCAGCTCCGAAAGCGGCGGCATGGTGGAGGAGGGCCGCCAACTGGCCCGGCTGCATCCCAACATTGTGGTCAAGATTCCCATGACCACGGCGGGGATGGTGGCGGTCAAGCAGTTGGCCGAACACGGCGTCAAGACCAACGTTACTTTGGTCTTTTCCCCCAGCCAGGCCTTGATGGCCGCCAAGGCCGGGGCCGATTACGTTTCTCCCTTTGTCGGCCGGCTCGATGATATCTCCGAAAACGGCCTTAAACTGGTCCAGGACATTCTCGATATTTACGATAATTACGGCTATGCCACCGAGGTTATCGTGGCCAGCGTCCGTCATCCCATCCATGTGGTTGAATCCGCGCTCATGGGGGCCCATATCGCCACCATTCCCTATAAGGTTATCACCCAGCTGGCGGGGCATCCGCTCACCGACATCGGCATGGAGAAGTTTTTGTCCGATTGGGCCAAAAGATCTCGTAAGTAGGTAATATGCCACATCGCCAGATTATAACCCTGCCCAACATTCTCACCGGTTACCGGTTTGCGGTGGTGCCCGTGATCATGGTCTGCCTCCTGCCGGGAGCCGGAGACATGGCCGGGCTGTTGGCTTTTATCCTCTTTCTCTCCGGGGCGCTGACCGATCTGGCCGACGGTTATTTCGCCCGCAAGATGCAGAGTGAGTCGGTGTTGGGCAAGCTCATGGACCCCCTGGCCGACAAGGTTCTGATCGCCGTGGCCCTGATCATGCTGATCCCCCTTGGCAAGGTGGCGGCCTGGGTGGCCTTTGTAATCATCGCCCGGGAGCTGGTGATCACCGGTTTTCGCGGGGTCGCCGCCGATGCCGGGATTGTTATCGGCGCCGGCCGCATGGGCAAACTGAAAAGCGTTTTTCAATACATTGCCCTGTGTGTGCTGATCTTTCCAACCGCTCTGCTGCCCTGGCCCTGGCTTCACGAGCTGGGCGGCGCACTCCTGATGGTGGCCATGGTGCTCACCGTCTGGTCCGGGGTGGAATATTTCGTGCGCTTTAAGAAACTGTACCTGCCCACGGTTTCTTCTTCCTCGTCCTGACCCCGGTGGCCGGCACCTGTGCGGAAATACTGGCCGAAGGGGTGCGGCGGCTGGCGCTGGACCCCGATGAAGTCGCCATCGCCCGGCTTTGCCGGTATTATGACGAGTTGCGCAAGTGGAGCCGGCGCATCAACCTGGTGGCCGCCGCTCCCCGCCGCGAGCTGCTGGAAACCCATTTCCTGGATTCCCTTACCCTGTGGCCCCTGCTGGCCAACCTGGCCGACTTGGACAACGTGGAGCCCGGTGATCCTTTAACCCTGCTGGATGTCGGCAGCGGGGCAGGTTTTCCGGGGCTGGCGCTTAAATGCTGGCGCCCCCGGGCGCTGGCCGTCACCCTGATGGAGCCGCGCTTAAAGCGGGTTTCGTTCCTGCGTCACGTTATCAGAACCCTGGAACTCAAAGACGGGATGCGGGTGCTGGCCCGCCGGCTGGAGCCCGGCGCTGAAGTCGATCCGGAACTGTCGGGCGGGTTTGAAGTGATCACCAGCCGGGCCTTCACCACCATCGCCCCTTTTCTGGAGCTTTGCGCCCCGCTGAGCCCCCCCGGCGGCCTGGTGGTATGCATGAAAGGGCCCCGGGCCGAAGCGGAACTGGCCGACTGGCAAGCCCGGCAGCCCCATTCCCCTTATTGTCTGGACGAAACCGCCGATTTTACCCTCCCTTTCTCCGGGGCTCGCCGCCATCTGCTGGTTTTTCGTCGCCGGCGCACAGGCGGGGTTCCGCCGAAATCGCGCTAGGGCGGAAGCCGCGAAGTCCTCCCTTTATTTCCGTTGGCGGCAACCCCCCAGCCTGAATCAGCTTTGGAGGCCGCGATTGTTTTGGATTGCTCAGAAAGTTGTGGTTGCCTAAAATTTAGTTAGACATCTCCAAAAAGTCATGGTATTTAGAACTTGAAATTGGGTGGCTTCCTGGTTCCTCGAAAAAGCGGCGGCACCCATTAACACCCATGGTAAATACTGGTTTTCGCATTACCACAGCCATCTAATTTGGCGGTTAATGCCCGGTCATCATTTTTTTATTGAGGTATAATCATGAGCAAGTTCTCTGTTCTCGCCCTGTTGTTGCTGTTGGCTGCAGGCGGAGTCGGCCTGGTTCTGTACTCGACCGGGGATCCGGTTCCCGATGATGGCGGTGAGGTCAACATTTACTCCGCCCGCCAGGAGGCTTTGCTTAAACCCGTCCTGGATCGATTCAGTGCAGAAACCGGAATTAAGGTCAATATGGTGGCGGGCCGGCCCGAAGGCCTGTTGCAGCGCCTGCGGAGCGAGGGCCGCAACACCCCCGCCGATCTGCTGCTCACCGTTGATGCCGGCAACCTTCATCTGGCCAAAGAGGCCGGGGTCTTTCAACCGGTGGAATCGCCGATTCTCGACCAGGCGGTGCCACCCCATCTGCGTGATCCCGAGGGCCACTGGTACGGTCTTTCCACCCGGGCCCGGGTGATAATTTATGCCAGGGACCGCTTTGATCCGGCCGGAATCAGCACCTACGCCGATCTGGCCGACCCGGAGCTGGCAGGCAAAATCTGTATTCGCTCCTCCGGCAACGTCTATAACCAGTCCCTGGTGGCCTCCCGGATCGCCCATTACGGGGTCGATGCCACCGAGGAGTGGGTTCGGGGCCTGATGGCCAACCTGGCCCGCCCGCCCCGGGGCGGCGACCGGGATCAGATCCGGGCGGTGGCGGCGGGAGAGTGCGACCTGGCGGTGGTCAACACCTACTACCTGGGCGGCATGCTCAATGCCGCCGACGCCGACCGCCAGGCGGCCGAAGCGGTGGGGCTGATCTGGCCCGACCAAGACGAACACGGCACCCATATCAACGTTAGCGGCGCCGGGGTGACCCAATACGCTGACAACCCTGAAAACGCCGTCAAGCTCCTGGAGTTTCTGGTCGGCGAGGAATCCCAGAACTGGTATGCCGCAGTCAACTATGAATTTCCGGTGCGGTCGGGTGTACCGGTGGGCGATACCCTGGTCGACTGGGGCGAGTTCCGCGCCGATGATCTGGATCTGGCCCTGCTGGGTGAATATAACCCCCAAGCGGTGCGGCTGATGGACCGCGCCGGCTGGCGCTAGGAAAATTTTCCGCAGCACCGCATCTTGCGGCGATCGGACCGGCTTGCGTACTGATGTACGCGGCACCGGTCCGCTTGCCGCAACCTGCGGCACTGCGGAAAATTTTCCCCTCCTAAATGGGACGTAAGCCGTTCAGCCGTGCCGCAGATTCGGGCGATCAGCTCGGCGCCGCGTACACTAAGGTACTCAAGCCTGGCTGATCGCCCGAATCTGCGCGGTGCGGCTGCTTGGATTACGCTGATGTAAGTGATCACGGGGGCAAAAAATGGTAAGCGGTCACAGGGTGCCGCAGGTTGTGGTGAGCCTCGGCGGCGAAGCGTACCTAAGTACGTGAGCCGGCCCGATCGCCACAAGATGCGGTGCCCTGTGATCGCTTACAAGTTGATTGGTAAAATATTAATCGTATGCTGATGAAACATTTTCGTGTCTGGATAGCGGGCGGACGGGAGGGGGTCCGGCCGCTTGATTTTTGGGGGGTGGGGGTGCCCCTGGTGGCCCTGGTGCTGTCGGTGCCGGTGCTGGTGGTGGTGGCGTCCGTCTTCAAGCCCACCGGCGAGGTCTGGCGGCACCTGGCCGCCACCGTGCTGCCCGATTATGTCGGCAACTCCCTGCTGCTGATGCTGGGGGTGGGGTGCGGTACCCTGCTCATCGGGGTCTCATGCGCCTGGCTGTGTACCCTTTGCCGTTTTCCCGGTCGCAAGATTTTTCAGTGGGCCCTGCTGCTGCCCATGGCCATGCCCGCCTATATCATCGCCTATACCTACACCGGGATGCTGGATTTTGCCGGGCCGGTGCAGAGTGCCCTGCGGGTCTGGTTCGACTGGGGTTACGGCGACTACTGGTTTCCCCAGATCCGCTCCCTGCCCGGGGCCATGCTGATGCTGTCGCTGGTGCTCTACCCCTACGTTTACCTGCTGGCCCGCGCCTCCTTCCTGGACCAGTCGGTCTGCGCCCTGGAGGCCAGCCGGACCCTGGGGTGCGGGCCCTGGCGCTCCTTTTTCACCGTGGCCCTGCCCCTGGCCCGGCCGGCGATCATCGCCGGGCTGACCCTGGCCCTGATGGAGACCCTGGCCGATTTCGGCACCGTGCAGTATTTCGGGGTGGACACCTTTACCACCGGGATCTTTCGCACCTGGTATGGCCTGGGGGATATCGATGCCGCCAGTCAGCTGGCCGCCCTGATGATGACCTTCGTCCTGGTCCTGATCATCCTCGAACGCTGGTCGCGAAAACGTTCCCGCTACCATCACACCGGCCAGAGTCACCAGGATCTGCCGGGCTTTCAACTGCGGGGCGGTCGGGCCCTGGCCGCCTTTGTGGTCTGCCTGCTGCCGCTGCTTTTTGGTTTTCTGCTGCCGGCGGCCCAGCTGGGGGCCTGGGCCGTTGCCACTTGGGAACAAAGTTTTGACGACCGGTTTGTGGGTCTGATGATCAACAGTCTGCTGCTGGCCGCCGGCGCCGCCGTTCTGACCCTGGCCCTGGCCCTGCTTTTGGCCTACGGCAAGCGCCTGCGGCCAACCCCGGTGATCCGGGCCGGGGTGCAGGTGGCGAGCATGGGCTACGCCGTGCCGGGCCTGGTCATCGCCATCGGGGTGATCATTCCTTTTGCCTGGCTGGATAATGTTATTGACAGCTGGATGCGGGACACTTTTAATATCTCCACCGGCCTGCTGCTCAGTGGTACCGTGGCGGCCCTGCTTTTTGCCTACGTGGCCCGCTTCATGGCGGTGGCGGTGCACGCGGTGGATGCCGGCCTGGGCAAGGTCAAGCATTCCATGGACGATGCCGGCCGGGCCATGGGGCTGCGCCCCCTGGATGTCCTGCGGCGCATCCATCTGCCGGTGATCCGCGGCAGCCTGCTCACCGCCCTGCTGCTGGTCTTTGTCGATGTGTTAAAGGAGCTGCCCGCCACCCTGGTCCTGCGCCCTTTTGATTTCAATACCCTGGCGGTCAGGGCCTTTGAACTGGCCTCCGATGAGTTTCTGGCCGAGTCCAGCCTGGCGGCCCTGGCCATCGTGGCGGCGGGGATTATACCGGTGATTCTGCTCAGTGTTACCATCGCCCGAAGCCGCCGGTAAACTTGGTAAACGAGCAGCTGCACCGCACCTTGTCGCCTTTGCCGCCGGCGGCATACTTGGGTATAGCCGCCGGCGGCAAAGGCGCCAATCTGCGGCACAGCTGTTCGTTTACTGCTTTTTTGCCTCTCATTTGCTGGGGTTGGCTACGCATAAGTGGGGGGCGAAGGGGACCGAGTTTAAATTTGTCCCAACAGCGTCCGTGCTCAAAGATTTGTGAGTTTTCAACAGCTAGACGGGTTATACAGGATGATACAACTGGAAGTTAGAGGTGTTCATGTTTCCTATGGCGGTCCCGATATCGTCAAGGGAGTCGATCTGCAGCTGGGCGGCGGCACCATCGGTTGCCTGCTGGGGCCCAGCGGTTGCGGGAAAACCACCCTGCTGCGGGCCATTGCCGGCTTTGAGCCGGTGCGCGAAGGGGAGATCCGCCTGGGCGGACGTCTGGTCAGCAGTCCCTGCTGTTTTTTGCCGCCGGAAAAACGGCGGGTGGGAATGGTGTTTCAGGATTTGGCCCTGTTTCCCCATTTGAGCGTGGCCGACAATATCGCCTT
>PWOG01000288.1 GCA_003557565.1 Desulfobulbaceae bacterium | reverse complement strand
TCTGCGGCTGTTCCACGGTCGGGGCGGGACCGTGGGCCGGGGCGGCGGCCGGTCCAGCCAGGCCATTGTGGCCATGCCCGAAGTGGTGCACAACGGCCGGATCCGGTTCACCGAGCAGGGTGAAGTTATTTCCTTCCGTTACGCCTTTGCCGATCTGGCCCATCGGCACCTGGAGCAGATCTTTCATGCCATGATCCGGACGGCGGGGCGTTCGCTCACCCTTGACGCGGCCACCCAAAAGCCGGGCGAAGCCGGTGGCGGTTTACAGTCCGCCGTGGCGGAAGGCCGTTGTGCCGTCACCCGGCTGGATAGTGGTGACTGCCAGGTTAGCACCGAGAGCCTGGCCGAATTCTCCACCCTGATGGAAGATCTCGCCCGGCGCAGCATGCAGGCGTACCGGGAACTGGTGCTGGACCCGGATTTCTGGGCCTGGTACACCAGGATCACCCCCATCGAGCAGATCAGCCGCCTGCCCATCGCCTCCCGCCCGGTCTCCCGCAAGGCCGCCGGCGATGTCGATCTGCACAGCCTGCGGGCCATTCCCTGGGTTTTTGCCTGGATCCAGACCCGCTATATCGTTCCCGGCTGGTACGGGATCGGGGCGGCCCTGGGAGACCTGTCCGGCACCCCTTACGGCCGGGAGACCATGCAGCGGATGTATGAGCAGTGGCCGTTTTTTCGGATGCTGATTGATAACGCCCGCCGGGAAATGGGCCGGACCCGTCTGGAGATAGCCGCCGAATACGCCGCCCTGGCCGAGGACATGGAGCTGAAGGATTTCCATCGCCGGATCAGCGAGGATTTTGAGCACGGGCGCCGGGCCATGCAGCAGTTGAGCGGGGAAGCGGAGCTGCTGGGTGACAACCCGGAGGTGCAGCGGTCCATCAGTCTGCGCAACCCTTATACCGACGTGCTTAATCTTCTGCAGGTGGAGCTGCTGCGCCGCTATCATGACTCCGGCGGGGAGGAACGCGAGGCCCTCTGGGACGCGCTGTTTCTCAGCGTCAATGGGATTGCCGCCGCCATGCAAAGCACCGGCTAAAACGGGCAGCAGCACCTTGTAAAACGGGCAGCAGCACCGCATCTTGCGGCGATTGTACCGGCTTGCGTACTGGTGTACGCGGCGCCGGTACAATCGCCGCAACCTGCGGCACTGCTGCCCGTTTTACCTTGTTGGTTGGTTTGGTGGGGGCTTCCTGGTCGCCTTATGGCTTGTTTAGTGTAAGTGATCACGGGGGCCAAAGGGTAAGCGATCACAGGGTGCCGCAGGTTGTGGTGAGCGGGCCGGCGAAGCGTACATCAGTACGTGAGCCGCCCCGATTGCCGCAAGATGTGGTGCCCTGTGATCGCTTACGGTTTAGTCCTGGCTGCGGATCAGTTGTTCCAGGTGTTGCCAGTTTACCTGGCTGCCTCGGCAGCGGCTGTTGTCCAGCAGGCAGACCTGGGGGATTACCGGGGTGCCGTGCTGGCCCAGGGTGCCTTTGGCGGCTATGGTTTCCGGCTTCAGGTATTTTTCCCGCAGGTCGCGGCTACAGAGACAGCCGATGACCCCCCGGGGTTGGTGTTCTTCGATCCGGCGGGTCAGGAAGTTGCGGCTGCGCAGGACGCCCTTCTGTTTGTGCAGCCTGCCGCTGACTACGATGTAGGCGTCGCGATAACCCAGGTTCAGGGCCAGCCGGCGCATTTCCCCCAGGCGGCAGCCCAGCTCGCATTCCGGCGGGCAAACCAGGCCCTGTTCCGGATCGATGATGGTGGGGCAGTTTGCCGCCCGCAGGCAATAAGGGAGAAAAAGCAGGCGCTGGGAATAGAGGGTCCGGCGGAACCGGCGGGCGTAAAAGCGGTTGCCGGCCTCTACCGTGCGGCGGACGTAGGCGTCCCGGTCCAGGCCGGGCAGCAGGCGGCACAAAGGCTTGTAGAGCATGACCAGGACGGGCAGGGTCAGCCAGGCGGGCAAGAAATTGAGCATGATCTCGTTGATTTAAATGGTTGCGCTGGTACCGGTAATCTCACTGGCCCCATAATACCTTAATCCCCTGGTCGGTGAAGTGATTTCCTCCCCTTGGGGGTGTTTTTTTACGGAAAATTTGCACCATTTTGTTATATTTTACCATTTTGTTATATTTATAATTTCCCTTACCCAGGTAAGGCAACCCTGAAGCAGGGACCATGACATCTGAAACAACCGAAGAAAACCGTAATAACGGGGTAAACGGCGCGGGGGAAGGCACCGAACCCCTGCCGCGGGATTACGCCGATCTGGCCTGCCTGTATGAAATCACCCGGGAGCTGGCCTCCTCGGCCGATTTGCGGGTCTGCCTGGCCGAGATCCTGGCCATTCTCTCCCGGCAAAAGGGGCTGCACAACGGGGCGGTGACCATCATCAATCCGCTTACCGGCCAGATAGAAACCGAGGTGGCCCATGGGATCACGGTGGATGCCCGCAAGAAGGGGACCTACCGGATCGGCGAGGGGATCACCGGCCGGGTGGCGGCCTCGGGGGCGCCCATCGTGGTGCCCCGGATCAGCGATGAGCCGTTGTTTCTGGATCGCACCAGCACCCGGAAGAAAAAGGCCGAAGAGCTGTCCTTTATCTGCGTCCCCATCCGCCGGGGGCCGGATACCATCGGCACCCTGAGCGTGGACCGGGAATACCGGGCGGGGGTGGAGTTCGAGCAGGATCTGCGTTTTCTCACCATCTTGAGCGGCCTGATCGCTCAGACCGTGAAGAGGGTGCAGCTGGTCAACCAGGAGCAGCAGCGTCTGGAGCTGGAAAACAGCCAACTGCGCCGGGAGCTGTCGGAAAAATACCGGGTCAGCAGTATCTTGAGCAACTCCAGCCGGATGCAGGAAGTCCTGGAGATGATCCACCGGGTGGCGGCCAGCAACGCCACGGTCCTGCTGCGGGGTGAATCCGGTACCGGCAAGAGCATGGTGGCTCGGGCGGTGCACCACAACAGCAAGCGGGCCGACGGGCCCTTCATCACCGTCAACTGTTCGGCCCTGCCGGAAAACCTGCTGGAGAGCGAGCTTTTCGGCCATGAACGGGGAGCCTTCACCGGCGCCCACGAAGCCCGCAAGGGCCGTTTCGAGCTGGCCGAGGGCGGCACCCTGTTTCTCGATGAAATCGGGGAGTTGAGCACCGCCGTCCAGGTCAAGCTGTTGAATGTGGTCCAGGACCGGGAGTTCCAGCGGGTGGGCGGGAGCCGCCCCATCAAGTGCGATGTGCGGCTGATCACCGCCACCAACAAGGATCTGGAAAAGGCGGTGGCCGATGGTACTTTCCGGGAGGATCTTTATTACCGGCTCAATGTCTTTCCCATCTATCTGCCACCACTGCGGGAGCGGCGCACCGACATCCTGCTGCTGGCCGAATTTTTCCTGGAGAAATTCGCCGCCGAAAACGACAAGAATATCCGCCGCATCTCCACCCCGGCCATCGACCTGCTCACCCAGTACCACTGGCCGGGAAATGTCCGAGAGCTGCAGAACTGCCTGGAACGGGCGGTGCTGATCTGCGACGAGGATACCATCAAAAGCTATCATCTGCCCCCCAGCCTGCAGAGCTCCGAGTCTTTGCAGGAAGCCGGCTCCAGCTCTTTTGCCGCTGCGGTGGAAAATTTTGAGCGGGAACTGATCATCGACGCCCTCAAGAAGACCG
Organism: Desulfobulbaceae bacterium; assembly: GCA_003557565.1. GTDB lineage: Bacteria > Desulfobacterota > Desulfobulbia > Desulfobulbales > Desulfurivibrionaceae > Desulfurivibrio. Next base: position 3,560 of record PWOG01000288.1, on the reverse strand, counting down.
ACGGCAACCAGACCAGGGCCGCGGCCCTGTTGGAAACCAGCCTGCGGATCATCAATTACAAGATCAGAAAATACGGCATCAACCCTCGGCAATACCGGGTTGCCGATCAAAGGAAAGCATGAAGCTGCTGCTCCACATCTGTTGCGGCCCCTGTGCCTGTTACCCGGTGAGCGTTTTGCAGGAGGAAGGGGTGGAGGTCCAGGGCTGGTTTTATAATCCCAACATCCATCCCTTCAAGGAATTTCAGAGTCGCCTGGAGGCTTTGGAACAACTGGCCGCCCAATGGCAACTGCAGGTGGATTACCATCGCCGGTACGGACTGCGGGATTATCTGCGCCGGGTGGTGTTCCACGAAGACCGGCGCTGCCGGCTTTGCTACGAGATGCGGCTGACCGCCGCCGCTCGCAGGACTCGTGAGCTGGGCCTGGACGCCTTCAGCACCACTCTGCTGTACAGCCGTTATCAGCAGCATGAGGTGATCAGGGAAGTGGCCGAAGAGGCGGCCCGCCAGGAAGGAGTGTCTTTTTACTACCGGGATTTCCGCCCGGGCTGGCAACAGGGAATCGATCTTTCCCGGCGGCTGGAGCTCTATCGTCAGCCCTACTGCGGCTGTATCTACAGCGAACAGGAAAGGTACGATCGCTCGTAAGCGATCACGGGGACCGCCGAAAGTGGTGATCGAGCCGGCTAACGTACTGATGTACGCATCGCCGGGGGCTCTTTTTTATTGGGCTATTGGGCGGGTTCGGTGGTGGCTCCCGGTGTCGGTGAGATACCGCCGAAGAAGTCCCGCCAGTCGCCCAGGGCAAAGCCGGGCAGCCAGTCCCTCAAGCTGCGGGTGGGAGGTTCGCCGGCCTCGATGGCGGCCAGCAGTTCCTCTGCCTTTGGGATGACGGAGCTTTCCGGGTAGGTTTCCAGCAGGTAATTCAGCCGCTTTTGCGCCTGATCATATTCCTTGGTTCGGACGTAAAAGTTGGCGACAAACATCTCGTGGCGGGCCATGAAGTCGCGGGCCGCGCTGATCCTGGCCTCGGCCTCTTCCGTGTAAGGCGAGTCGGGAAAAGCACGGTTCAAGCGGGTGAAGGCGGCAATGGCGTTACGGGCATGGGCCGGGTCGCGGTCGATGGTATCGATCCGCTGGTAATGACTCATCCCCATCTGGTACAGGACGTAGGGAATCGCCTCGTTGGTGGGGTGGTTGCTTTCAAATTCCTGGTAGAGGGCGTGGGCTTCATCGTATCGACGCAGATAGTAGGTGGAGTCCGCCGCCTTGAGTTCGGCCAGGACCCCCACCGAACTGAAGGGATAGCGTTCCTTGAGATCCTGGAAAATTTCCAGGGCCTGGCGATAATTGCCCTGGTTGAACTCGTCCATGCCTTCCATGGCCAGCAGCTCGGGTGCGACCTCGGCATCGCCGGAGCTGTTCTTGGTGCCACAAGCGCCAAGGGACAGAATCAGCAGCAGCAGGATAAATAAGAAGGCCGACCGGGTGGTCGGCCACAACGTGCGATGGTGAAAAAGGGGCATATTACAGGGCCTTGTCGATCAGGGCGGTGAGCTGGGGTTTGCCTACGGCGCCGGTGATCTGGTCCACTACTTCGCCGTTTTTAAACATGATCAGGGTGGGGATGGCCCTGATCCCGTATTTGCCGGGGGTGTTGGGGCTGTCGTCCACGTTCATCTTGGCGATGGCGATTTTACCCTCGTATTCACCCGCCAACTCTTCGACAACAGGACCGATGGCCTTGCAGGGGCCGCACCAGGGGGCCCAGAAATCCACCAGAACGGGCAGAGAGTTTTTCAGCACCTGGGTGTCAAAATCGGCATCGGTAATTTCCAACAACTTGTCACTGGCCATGGTGGTTCTCCTTTTTGCGGTTTAAATTATATATTGAGCCTGATGCAATATTTCACTGTCGGTGTTGGCCGGCTTGCCGTCCGGGCCAGTATGATTGAAAATAGTTGCCGCAATGCGAAACGTAAGTAATCACGGTGGCAAATTGCCAAGCGCCCGCAGGGTGCCGCAGGCTGTGGTGCCATGCGTATCGCTCACGCCGAAATTGTACCGGTTGGGGGGCATAATGACAAGGATAAATCATGCCTGCTTTTCTCCTCCTTGACAAGGGTCATGCGATCAGGATATATACGTAATATGGCATCACGAACCTGCGAATACTGCTGTGAAAAAATTCACCCCAGGGCGGTGGTTTGCCGTCACTGCGGGCGTGATCTGTCCCCCGTCGGGCCGGCTGCTCCCTGCCGTTTTTCCTTCTGGCTGCCCTTGGTTGGCCTGACCACCGCCACGGTGGTTGGAGGGGCGCTGCTGGCCGCCGAGTTTATCAAGGAACGTCGCAACTGGCTTGATTGATCCTCCTCCATTTTTTACCCATTTAGCTTATCCCGCATCAAAAAAAACTTTGCCTGGAGAGGGTGAGCAGGTATAATTCTGCTTTTTTAACCCCGCTGTTTCGGCGTTGTGCCATTAGATGACAGTGGATCAAGCCTTTTCTAAGGATAGTTTTACGTTTATGACGACTCATAATTTGCCAGTTCTCTGCCCAGCATCCGCTGCCGCTTCTTCCGGTCGCCCCCGGGAAGAGTGTGGGGTCTGTGGTATTTTTGGGCATCCGTATGCCGCCAAAATCACCTATTTCGGTCTTTTCGCCCTGCAGCACCGGGGCCAGGAGAGCGCCGGAATCGTGGTTTCCGACGGGGAACAGATTCGTCAGCACAAGGGCATGGGGCTGGTGCCCGATGTTTTCAGTGAGGACGATCTGGGTCGCCTGGAGGGACATCAGGCCGTGGGCCATGTCCGTTATTCCACCACCGGCTCTTCCCATATCATTAACGCCCAGCCCTTTGTCGCTACCCACCAGGGAGCCACCCTGGCCGTGGCCCATAACGGCAATCTGGTCAATATCCGCAGCCTGCGCGACGAACTGGAAAACCAGGGGTCGATATTTCAGTCCACCATGGACAGTGAAGTGGTGGTTCACCTGCTGGCTCACTGCCAGGATCTGGAACTGGATCAGGCCATCATCGAAACCTTTCGGCGGATCAAGGGGGCATATTCCATCCTTCTGATGACCAAGGACACCCTGGTGGCCATTCGTGATCCCGGCGGCTTCCGGCCGCTTTGCCTGGGCCGGCTCCGCAACGGTTCTTATATCGTCGCCTCGGAAACCTGTGCCCTGGACCTGGTGGAGGCTCAGTATATCCGGGATATAGAGCCCGGCGAGGTGCTGATCATCGACAAAAACGGCCCGCGCTCGCGGTACCTGGAGCAGGATCAGCCCCGCAGCTTCTGTATTTTTGAGCATGTTTACTTCGCCCGCCCCGACAGCGATATTTTCGGCATCAATGTTTACCAGAGCCGCAAGCGGATGGGGGAAATACTGGCCCGGGAGTGCCCCATCGATGCCGACCTGGTCATGCCTTTTCCCGACTCGGGCAATTACGCCGCCATCGGCTACGCCCAGGCCTCGGGGATTCCCCTGGAGATGGGAGTGATCCGCAACCATTACGTGGGCCGGACCTTCATTCAGCCCACCCTGTCCATG
>PWOG01000040.1 GCA_003557565.1 Desulfobulbaceae bacterium | reverse complement strand
GAGCGCGGGCTGGGGGAGCTCAACCTTGGCATCAGCGACCAGGCCGCCAACCACCTGATCAACATCGCCGACGGCGATGCCCGGAATCTGCTCAACAGTCTGGAAATCGCCGCTGCCCTGGCCCTGGACCAGGCAAGTGGCAGCGATGAAATGTCGGGGCCCCGCATCGAGCTGGCCACGGTGGAAGAGGCCATCCAGCGCCACAGCCTGCGCTACGACGCCGACGGCGAGGAACATTACAACCTGATCTCCGCTCTGCACAAGAGCCTGCGGGACAGCGATCCCGACGGCGCCCTGTACTGGCTGGGGCGGATGCTGGCCGCCGGCGAGGAACCGCTTTACATCGCCCGCCGCCTGATCCGCTTCGCCTCCGAAGATATTGGCAACGCCGACCCCCAGGCCCTGGGCCTGACCGTCCAGGCCCGGGAAAGCTATCATCTTCTGGGCAGCCCGGAAGGTGAACTGGCCCTGGCCCAGGCGACGGTTTACCTGGCCACCGCTCCCAAAAGCAATGCCGTTTACGCCGCCTATAACCAGGTGCGGGCCACCATCAAAAAAAGCGGCAGCCTGCCGGTCCCCCTGCACCTGCGCAACGCCCCCACCAGGCTGATGAGGCAGCTCGATTACGGCAAGGACTACCAGTACGCCCACGACGACCGGCTGGGGCTGGTGGACCAGCAGCACCTGCCGGATCAGCTGTCCGGCACCAGGTTCTATCCCCCCACCAATCGCGGCTATGAAGCCCTGGTTAAGGAACGCCTGGAGAAATGGCGCCAGATACTGGCCCAACGGAAAAACGGCACCAACAACCCCGGAGGCAAATGATGATGCACAGCAAAACCCTACTGGTATCCACGGCGATGGCGATTTTTACCCTGCTGGCCGTGCTGCCGCCGGCAGAGCCGACGGCCCGGGAAGCTGATGCGGCGGAAGAGGGGAAAGGACCGGCCGAGCTGCTGCTGTTTTACTCCAACGACGTCCGGGGCGAACTGGAACCCTGCGGCTGAGCCAGTGCCCAGCTGGGCGGTCTGCCCAGAAAAGCCGCGCAACTGGAACTGGCCCGGAGCCGGAAGCCGGACCTGCTGGCCCTGGACGCCGGGGCCCTGCTCTTTGAAAGGCCCCGGCTCAACCCGGGCCTGCGCCTGCAGGACCAAACCAGGGCCCGGGCCATCGCCGAGGCTTACCGGCTCATGGGTTATGACGCGGTGGGCGTCAACGCCCTGGACCTGGCCGCCGGCCTGGATTTTTTGCGGGAACTGGCCGCCGACCAGCCCCCGGTCTGGCTCAGCGCCGATCTTATGATCCCCGGCGAGGACCGCCCGCCCTTCCCTCCCGGATATGTCTTTAAGCGCGGCGAGCTTGATATCGGCGTCATCGCTCTGACCGGCGCCCTGCCCCCCGGTGCCGTGGGCGACGGCGAACCGGAACTGGAGCTGCGCCCCTGGCCGGAGGTATTGCCCGAACAGATAAAGTATTTCGGCGCCCAAAGTGACATTTTAATCCTGCTCTCGGGCCTGGACCGGGAAGACAACGAAGCGATCGCCGACGAGTTTGCCGAGATCCATCTGATCCTGCTGGCTGGCCGGGATACCGATGCCAACCTGCGCCCCCGGCGGGTCAACAACACCGTGCTCACCGCCGTCGGCCGCCAGGGTAAGCGCCTGGGAATAATGGATATAGCCTGGACCCCGGACCAGATCTGGTTCGACCAGGATTTGGAGCAACTGGAGGAAAAACGCCAGGAACTGGACCGCCAGAACTGGCACTGGCGCAGCCTGCAACGCTCCCGCCAGGCGGGGGAAGGCCAGCGCCACCAGACCGAGGACCGGGAGTCCGACAAGGTCTACCGGCAACGGATGGCGGAATACGAAGAAGAACTGCGCCAGGAGATCAGGGATCTGGAAAAGGCGGTGGCAAAACTGGAGAAAACCGCCGGCCAGCGCCGGGTGGGCAGCTTCGACAACCACTTCATCGCCCTGGACAATGATTACCCCGAAGATGAAGAGATGCTCCGTTTGGTGGAGGCCACCAACCGGGAGATAAATGAGATCGGCCGCCGCCAGGCTCGTGGGCAAAGCGAAGCCGCCGAGCGAGCCTTGGCGACCGGCCAGGAATCTTCCCCCTACCTGGGCTGGGAGGCCTGCGCCCAATGCCACCGGCAACAGACCGACAACTGGCGGCAGACCCGTCATGCCCGGGCCTACGAAACCCTGGAAGAACAACAGCGCCAGTACGACCCGGCCTGTATCTCCTGCCACGTCACCGGCACCTACGAGGATGAGACCCGGGCCATGGCCCTGCCTTCCGGGTTGCGGGGCGTGGGCTGCGAGGTCTGCCACGGTCCCGGCCGCGACCACGTCCAGGCGCGCCAGGAGAATCAGACCCCGGATGGCGGCACCGCGAACATCACCCGCACCCCCCGGGACCGGACCTGCCAGCGCTGCCACACCCCGGAACAGAGCCCGGACTTCAACTTCTCCCGCGCCATAGGTTACTACGAAGACCTTTGCCGGCCACCGGGATAACCACCAGCAGTCTGAGGCAAAAAAATGGTCCTACAGGCCGAAAAACCGCTTCGATTTCTGGTTTTTGATCACCAGCAGGGGTATTTTCAGCTCCAGGTTGTTGAAGTTACCCAGCATGTTGCCCAGCACCGTGGTGGGCGAGGAAACCGCCCCGGCGGCGCCAACCACGATCAGCTCGGCCGCCTCCTCAACGGCGGTTTGGTATACTTTTTCCGCCTGGTTCTCGGCCGGATCCACTTCCTTGAAAAAACACTCGATACTGCCGGGGGAGAGATCAAAACTCTCCAGAAACCGGTCGAAGCGCTTTTTGAAGTTCTCCTGCCGCGTTTCCGAGGCAGTGACCGTGGTGGCGGGGAAATAGGTCTGGGCGGTGTCGTAGATGAAATGGCAGATCATCTTCGCCCCGGTTTTCTCGGCCAGGGCCAGGGCCCGCTTGAAAGCGACCTCTGATTCCTTGGAGCAGTCAATGGCGCAAAGGATCTTGTTGACGGATGCTTCGGCCATCTCGGGGATGTACATGATGTCGCAATCCACGCCCGAGGAGATTTTATGCCCGTAGCGGCACTGGTGGTTGCTCCCGTACTTATGGCCGATAAGCAGCAGGTCGGCCTCGGTCTCACTGATAAAATCTATAACCGCCGTGGCCGCATCCTCGGGCTCAACCCGGGTATAGACGTTTTTCGTCCTGGCATCGCTGAAATTGTCCTCGACCACTTCTTTTATTTTTTCGTTGATAAAGGCATACAATTCAGCTTCATCGGGAAGCTCCCGGCCGCCTTTTTCCGGCAGGTCGTATTCCTGGATGACATGAAGAAAATCAATCTTTTCGGCCTCGACGATTCCCCCCACATAATCCGCATATCGGATCACCACCGGGTCGATGTAGGTCAGGTCCAGCAGCGCGGTTATATTTTTTATCCTGTTCATGTCTTTATTTATAAACCATTATTTTCCTGCTTGAGCAGGTTTTTGACAATATCCTGATAGGATTCTTTTTCGACGGCTTTTTCGTGGAGTTCATACTTTTCGTATTCTGTCTCGAGGCCTTGCCACAAGCTGTAACCAAGAATAATCAGGATCGCCGCAAAGGGCAAACCGGTGATGATGGCCGCCGTCTGCAGCGCCGTGAGCCCTCCGCCGATCAGCAGCACTGCGGCCACGAAACCCTGGATGACGGCCCAGAAGATCCGCTGGGTAATCGGCGAGTTCAGCTTGCCGCCGGAGGTGAAGGTGTCGATGACCAGGGAGCCGGAGTCCGAGGAGGTCACAAAGAAACTGATCACCAGCATAATGGCGGCGATGTTGGCCACCAGGGAGAAGGGGAAATTCTCCAGCAGGGCGTATATCGAGATCGCCACGTCTTCCTTCACCGGTCCCACCAGGTCGGCGATCTCCTGGAGCTCCAGCAGCAGGGCTGAGCCGCCGAAGGCGGTGATCCAGACAAAGGTGATAATGGTGGGGATGATCAGAACGCTCAGAACGAATTCCCGCACCGTGCGCCCCTTGGAAATCCGGGCGATGAACATGCCCACAAACGGCGACCAGGAAATCCACCAGGCCCAGTAAAAGACCGTCCATGAGTTCTGCCACTGGGTTTGCTCAAAACTTTCCGTCCACAAGCTGATGGCGAAAAAATTGTCCAGATAAGCCCCGGTGTTCTGCAGAAAGCCGTCCAGAATGAACACGGTGGGGCCGAAAATCAGCAAAAAGATCAGCAGGATGGCGCCCAGGTTCATGTTGAGTTCAGACAACCGCTTGACTCCGCGGTCCAGCCCGGAAGCCACGGACAGCGACACCGCCAGGGTGATGACGGCGATGAGCAGGACCTGGATATTGGTGGACGACGGCACGCCGAACAGATGATTCAGGCCGGCGTTGACCTGCTGTACCCCGAAGCCCAGGGAGGTGGCCAAACCGAAAAGGGTGGCCAGCACCGCCAGGACGTCGATGGCGTCCCCCCAGATTCCATGGACCCGGTCGCCCAGCAGAGGATAAAAAACCGAACGGATGGCCAGGGGAAGCTGGCGATTGAAGGAAAAGAAGGCCAGGGCCAGGCCGACCAGGGCATAGATGCCCCAAGGATGCAGCCCCCAGTGCAGAAAAGTGGTTTTCATGGCCAGGGTGGCCGCTTCCACAGTGGCCTCGGGACCGTGGGGCGGCTCGACAAAATGATAAACCGGTTCGGCCACGCTCCAGAAGAGAATGCCGATACCCATGCCGGCGGAAAACAGCATGGCAAACCAGGATACCCGGCCGAATTCCGGCACCGCGTTCTTGCCGCCCAGCCGGATGCCGCCGTACTTGCTGAACGCCAGGTACAGCATGAAAAAGAGGTAGATATTGGCGGAAATGATGAAGAACCAGCCAAAATTGTCGGACATCCACTCCTGAATGGCGGCGAACACATCCTTCATGGGCGCGCCCACGATCAGGGTGACGGCGATGAATAAAACCGCAAGCATGACCACCGGCAGGAACACCGGGCGATGCACGTCGAAAAAACGGTTTTTGGGGGGAGCGTATTTGGGGTCGGTCGTGTCTTCAGTCATATTCGCTTACAATTGTCGGCGCCGCCAAAACGGCACGCCGACCGGGAGCACCCGGTATCTGCTTGTTTTTTTCGACATAAAGCAACAATATTGGGCGGGTTATTGCACGGCAGTCATATGTTGGCGAAAAAAAGCGGGAACCAGGTTTCAACTCACCGGGTTCCCGCCTTTTACAACCAGAGACCAGTATATGGCGGCCTGGGGCCGGGTTTGATTATGCCCCGAAAGCCTTCTGCAGGGGCGGTACGGTCTGCTTTTTACGGCTCATCATGCCGTCTACCCACATGGTGCCGTTGCTCAGCTTGCCACCAAAAGCCTGTTCGATAATCGCCGGTTCATCGGAGAACACCAGCAGCTCGGAGCCTTCCTTGACCACGTCGGTGAGCATCATGATCACCGAATGCCGGCCTTCGGACTTGACTTCTTCCAGGCCCTTGACCAGGTCGTCGCGGATATCGGCAACCTGATCCAGGGTAGCCAGTTCCAGCTGGCAGATGCCGATCTTCTTGCCGCCCATATCAAAATCCTTGTAGTCACGGAAAATCAGATCTCTAATCGGCACCCCTTCAACGCCGGACTTGGCCTTGAGCATGTCCATGAACAGGGCGTCGGTATCGGAAACCCCGGCCAAAGCGGCCAGCTCTTTGCAGGCGGCCTTGTCTTCGTCGGTGCAGGTGGGCGACTTAAAGTTAACGGTATCGCTCAAAATGGCGCTGAGCATGCCGCCGGCGATGTCCTTGGGCAGGTCGACGCTGTTGTTTTTGTACATTTCATGGAGCACGGTGCAGGTGCAGCCCACGGGTTTGGCGTAGAAGAAGATCGGTCCGCCGGTGGTGATGTCGCCGATCTTGTGGTGATCGACGATGGCGATGATGTTGGCGCTCTGGATGTTGTCCGGAGCCTGGCCGATATCGCTGAAATCCACCAGGGCCATATCCTTGTCGGCGGCGTCGGTCAATACCTCGGGAGTGGGCAGGCCGAACCGCTCCAGCACCAGAGTGGTTTCCGGGCTGAGATTGGCGGACTGGGCTACCGGGACCGCATCGGTGCCGGTGGCCTTGAGGTAATGGGCAAAGGCGATGGCGGCGGCCACGGAGTCGGTATCGGGGCTGGAATGACCTACAACATAGACGGACATACTGGTTCCTCCTTTTTAATTACTGGTAATTAGGGTTTATTTATGATCAACTGACATTGCCAAACAATTATAATAATTGGAAAGATAGTGGGCCTCCCGGCTAACGTCAAGGGAAAATATCCCCGCTATGTTTGGAATGAGTTTTTTTGCTTGCCTTAATCACACGCCGGTGTTATACATGATACATGTTTTATTAGACGCCGAAGTTGTGCAGCATTTTTTGTGATTACAAAATTACGAAGAAGGGAACCGCACACCATTAAATTGACCGTGCGGTTTTTTAGTTTGCAGCAACGGAGGCAAGCCGGAATTAAACGGTGGTTTTACCAGCTGATTCCGGTGAACTTATTAAGTGGTCCAGATGACCGCGTCCAGCATGAGGAGTAGCAGATCATGGCAGAAGGTACAGTAAAGTGGTTCAACGATGCAAAAGGTTTTGGCTTTATCGCCCAGGACAGTGGCAGTGACGTTTTCGTACATCACACCGCCATCCAGGGCCAGGGCTTCAAGTCTCTACAGGAAGGAGCCCGGGTCGAATTCGAGATCGTTGACGGTCCCAAGGGCCCGGCGGCCAACAACGTTCGTCAGCTCTAGGATTATCTAGTCCTGAATCCACAAAGCCCCGTACCTTCTCGGTACGGGGCTTTTTTTTTGTCCTTTGATCGCGCTTATTCCAGGCCGCCACCCCCGTAAGATCAATTAAAATTCACGATTAACATTCAATTGTTGCACTGCAGAAGATGCTTAGCTATTCTTCTAATGATCGTGTTTTGTAATCGCTTACGCCCACAGATATTCCATTGCCTGTAGTTACAAATATTGCCACAAGGAGGTTTGCCATGACCGTTGCCAAGTCTGATTTCGACCGGGCGCTGGCGGTGGGACGCCCACCCAATATCACCGCTTTGTTTCCCAACTCCCGAGCCCTGATCGTCAGCGGCAAGGTGATCGATCGGGCCATGCTGGCCAAGGGCCACTGCCTGACCATCGCCGCCAACGCCCGCAATCCTTTTGT
>PWOG01000311.1 GCA_003557565.1 Desulfobulbaceae bacterium | reverse complement strand
GGCCACCGCCTCGGCAAACTGCCGGCGCAGCTGGGAACAGACCTCGCCGGCGTGGTGCCCTATGCCTTCCTGGCTGATGAAATGAACCGCATCCATGAGATCGGCGATCTTGATCAGGTTCACGCCCGGGGAAAACTCCCGCAGCTTTTCACGAAGCTCGGCGATTTCCGGGGCTATCTGCCGTTCTATAAGAGTCAGAGGGTTATCCTGGCCGGGGCATATCTGCTCCACCCGGCGCTTCAGTGGCGACGGGAGATCCCCCATCAGCAATTCCGGCGCATCGTGGCACAGCGCATACTCCAGCAGAGTCAGCCGCTGGCCCGGGGTAATGGCGTTGCCAAAGATCCGGGGAATCAAATGGGTCACAATCATGGCCACCATGTAATGGTGTTCGGCAAGGGTCTGATCACGGCCGGTACGAACACTGTGCCAGCGGGTAACATGGCCGCTGCGGGCGATGTCGCGCATATCCAGGGTGGGCTGAACAAACTGTTGGCGGGTCACGGCTTAATTCCTCAACTTTTTACTTGCTTGGTCTTTTGGGCATATACCCGGCGGCGTTTCACCGGTATGGACGGCTCGTCAACCATGCACGGTTTCAGCATTGTATTGTATACCGGAAAAAATGAATCAAAAAAAACGAAAAGGCCCCGCCGGCAAACCGGAAGGGCCTGTGATTTTTCTGTGGAGCCAACGAGCGGAATCGAACCGCTGGCCTGCTGATTACGAATCAGCTGCTCTACCGACTGAGCTACGTTGGCTTGCCGCCTTTTGAGCGCAGCCCTTTTTTAACCTAAACAGAGCAATTACGCCAGTGGCAATTTTGTCCGTACTCTCAGTCCTCGCAGCTGCTCATACCCTTTACAACATGCGATCTTCCCTTCCAGACGGGCCATTGTTACCCCCGGTTCCCCGGCGATGCCGGAGCCGCTCTTCCAGGCCTTCCCGGCACCTTTCTACCAGTTTCAGGGCAAGTTGATCCATATTGTCCGGATCCTGGTAATCGATTTCTCCCGCATCCTCCAAGATGCTTTCCATTTCCTCGATGATGGAAGCCAGAATAGCTCCACGGCGGGCCCGGTGTTCAGAAAGATCAGCGGTTTCCGGGTTCCATTCCGGTAGTTCTGCTTCCAGGCCGGCCATGGCCCTGGTAATTATTCCCGCCGTATTTTGCATTTTTTCGGCTATCGGCCATTGCCTTTCATCCTGATCCAGGTAATTTTTCTGAAGCATTTCCGCGTCACTCTCGCTGATCCCCAAGCGGGCGGCAATATGTTGCCGGGCGGCACCGCGATCTTCGCCGTTATCCCGCATCTGCTGGCGAATCATGGTGGTAAAAGGCGACACGAACTCATGCTGGCCGGGTATTCCTTCCAGAACAAAGTCACGACCAACCTTTACGCCACCGATAAGGGTCTCATTACCATCAACTTCCACCACCACGGCATGTTCTTCGCTCTGAGCACGGCCAACGTTTTTCAACTCAAAACGTCCTTCCCGGCCGGTCCAGGCCTGGGGTTCATTGTCATCACAGCGCTGGTTGTCATTCAAATCAAGACAAACCCTGGCGTTATAAAGATACCCGTTGGCGACTTGTCCATTGATGTTCATCGAAGAGCCGTAGCCGCTACCGCTGCCACTGCCGCTGCCGCTATTGCAACCGCTCAGCAGGCCAACCAGTAGCAGGGGTACCGCGTAAAATGCCAGTTTAAAATATTTTTTTTGCATCCTTCAAACTCCAACAATAAATTTTATTCAATAAGATTGAAACTTTACTTTGGACAATCAGCAAGTAACCGGACTCAGCCGTTCCCGGTTTCCGAGCCCCGGATCATCCGCCAGAGTCCCTGGATCAAAGCCACAAAGCCCATGATGACCAGCAGCCACAGCATAAACATCAGGATCGTTCCGAACCAGCCCATGGGACCGGCGCCGAAACCAAAACCGTAGCCCGCCCCGGGGACACACCAGCCGTAACCCCCGAAAGCAAAGACCGAACCGGGAAACAATGTGATCAGCACCACCACGGCAACTGATATAATACTTGTTAAACGCAGCATTAACTCATCCTCCTTTGGTATTGACTGTTGACTTCATGGCGGGGTAGGCTTTCAAAACTCATGCCAGGCCGGAGCTCCGAGGGTAATCAGCCGCCACCATCCATCATATGGCTCTTTCCGGATCCAACCGGAAAGAAAGCGGGGCACCCCAAACGCGAACAAGTGGTTATTTTTTACCCACCAGCCCGCCGTCTGCATATTTTTTACTCGAAAAAACAACTGCAACGACAAGATTTACCCTGTGGCATTTTGTTTGCTTAAGTGCTAAAGAAAATTAAGGACATACTGCTTATGCACAACAAAACTTCCGACATAAAAATCCTGGTGGTGGACGACGACGAAGCCCACCGCTTCACGCTGCGGGCCATGCTCGATAAATGGGGCTGGCAAAGCGAGGAAGCGGCGGACGGCGCCGCCGCCGTGGCAGCCGTGGAAGAGCGACCCTTTGACGCGGTGCTGATGGACGTGCGCATGGCCCGGATGGACGGCATGGAGGCCCTGAAGCGGATCCAGACCTTCAACCCGGCGATCCCGGTGATTATCATGACCGCTTATTCTTCGGTGGACTCGGCGGTGGAGGCCATGAAGGCCGGCGCCCGGGACTACCTGACCAAGCCCCTGGATTTCGAAAGACTGCGCTTGACCCTGACCAAGACCCTGGACCACCGCCAGGTGGAGGAATCCCGCCGCAGTCGCGAAGGCGAGGACCCGACGGCACTGCTGGACCCGGCGGGAATCATCGGCGATTCCCCGGCCATGCACGATCTGCTGGAGATGATCGCCTACGTGGCCCCCACCGAGGCCACGGTGCTGATCAGCGGCGAATCGGGCACCGGCAAGGAGCTGGTGGCAGGCGCCCTGCACCGCAACAGCCCCCGCAAGGACGGGCCGCTGGTCAAGGTCAACTGCGCGGCCCTGGTGGAAAGCCTGCTGGAGTCGGAACTGTTCGGCCACGAAAAAGGCGCCTTCACCGGAGCCGACCGCCGTCGCGAGGGCAAGTTCGTCCAGGCCGAGGGCGGCACCGTTTTCCTCGACGAGATCAGCGAAACCTCGCCGGCCATGCAGGCCAAACTGCTGCGGGTGCTGCAGGAACATGAAATTCAGCGGGTGGGCGGCCAGGAGACCATCAAGGTCAATGCCCGGGTGGTGGCGGCCACCAACCGAGTGCTGGAGGAAGCGGTGCAGGAGGGCAAGTTCCGCGAAGATCTCTACTACCGCCTCAACGTGGTCACCCTCCAGGTTCCGCCCCTGAGGGAAAGAAACGAGGATATACCGGCGCTGGCCAACCACTTCCTGGAAAAATTCGCCGTCCGCAACCGGCGGCAAGTGGAAGGCATCACCCCCCGGGCCATGGATATGCTACTGAAACACCCCTGGCCGGGCAACGTCCGCGAACTGGAAAACGCCATTGAGCGGGGTGTGATCCTGATGCGCGGTGATCATCTCGACGAACGGAGCCTGCCGCTGAGCCTGCACCGGGCTGAGACCGAACCGGAAGAGACCCCGCCGGCCGACGCCGTACCCTCTTCCTTGGAAGAGGCGGAAAAGCTGGTGCTGAGCAGAACCCTGGAGGCCACCGACGGCAACCGCAGCGAAGCCGCCCGCCGCCTGAACATCACCCGCAAAACCCTGCTGAGCAAGATCAACAAATACGGCCTGGACTGAACTTAACCAACAACCTTGAACCAAAAGACATAACTACCATGAGCAACCGCATCCGCATCGCCATCAGTTCCTGTCTGCTGGGCCATGCCGTCCGCTATGACGGCGGCCACCGCTATGAGCAACACCTCACCGACACCCTGGCCCGCTTTTGCGAGCTGGTCCCGGTCTGCCCGGAGGTGGACTGTGGCCTGCCGGTGCCCCGGGAGACCATGCACCTGGTGGAGGCTCCTGAAAGGCCGCACCTGCTGACCATCGACAGCAGGCTCGACCACACCGGGCAAATGCTCGCCTGGAGCCGGGAGCAGATCGAAGAGCTGGAAGAGGAAAACCTGCACGGCTACATCGGCAAGAGCCACTCACCCAGTTGTGGCCTGGAGAATGTGGCGGTAATGGCCGCCGACGGCACCTATCACAAGACGGGAACCGGCCTTTTCGCCCTGGAGCTGAAAAAACATTTCCCCGAACTGCCCATGGCCGAAGAATGCCAATTGCACAACCCGAAACTACTTGATAAGTTCATCAAGGATGTTTTCGCCTATCGGCGACATACACACCAACATCCTTAAAATCCAACCCCCATGAACCAGGGAGCAACGATGCAGGAAATTGTCTTTACGGGTGATTCGCTGATCGAATACTACGATTGGGCCGCCCGCTTTCCCGAATACCGGGTGCACAACATGGGCTGGTCCGGTGAAACCGTGGAGGGCCTGCTGGGCCGCATCGAGCTGATCATCCGCCAGTGCCCGAACCCGGACTTCATCTTCATCATGAGCGGCACCAACAACATCGCCCTGGAGGAAACCGACTTCACCGCCGCCTACCGGCACATCATCGACAAACTCAAAAAAGCCTTTCCCTCCACCCGGTTCTGCATCCACAGCCTGCCGCCGATCCTGATCCCGTGGTTCGACTCCGAACTGGTACCCCAGGCCAACGGAAAACTCCGCAACCTGGCCGATAAAACCGGCATCGACCTCATCGATGTGTACAAACTTTTCCAGAAAAACGGCGTCAACCAATGCCTGGTGGAAGACGGAGTGCACATCAGCGACCAGGGCTATGCCATCTGGTCCGCCGCCGTCGCCAAAATGATTGGCACCAAATAGAATGCGTTAGCATTGCACCGACCGAAGATGTCCTGTAACTTGTTGTTTCGGCGTTGCCCGGCAATGGTTTTTCAGGTTTTTTCAGCAACTTGTTCTTAATTGGAGGTACTTGATGAAACTGGGTTTTCTCGGGCTTGGCCACCTGGGCCGGGCCATAACCGGCAGACTTGCCGACTGCGACCACACCCTCACGGTCTGGAACCGAACCCCCGGCAAAGCCGAAGGACTGGCGGTACAAGAGGCCGCCTCGCCGGCGGAGGTGGCCGGGGCGGCGGATATCATCATGATCTGCATGTTCGACAGCAACGCCGTGCGCGACGTCCTGACCGGCGACCACGGCCTGCTGACCGCCGACCTCAAAGGCAAAATCATCGTCGATCTCACCACCAACCACTTCCGGGAGGTGGATGACTTTCATGCCCGCTGCGCCCAGGCCGGGGCCAACTACCTGGAAGCGCCGGTGTTGGGCAGCGTGGTGCCCGCCTCCCAGGGCGCTCTCACAGTGCTGGTCAGCGGCGACCAGGCGGCCTATGACAAGGCACAGGCGGTGCTCCAGGATGTGGGCAAAAACATCTTCTACCTGGGCAAAGCCGGCCTGGCCACCAAGATGAAGCTGATCAACAACCTCACCCTGGGCAGCTTCATGGCCACCATCGCCGAGGCCCTGGCCCTGGCCGAAGACGTGGGTATCGACAAGGAAGAGGTCCTGGACATCCTGGCGGTGGGCGGTGGCAATTCCCTGGTACTCAACGCCAAGCGCGCCAAACTGCTGGCCGACGATTACTCCACCCACTTCTCCAACGCCCTGATCTACAAAGACCTCCACTGCCTGCAGGACCTGGCCAACGAACAGAAAAAACCCCTGTTCACCGGCGCCGTGGTCAAAGAACTCTATGCCCAGACCTTTGGCCGGGGCCTGGACCAGGAAGATTTCTCCGCCATTTACAAGCTCTTCAAAACTCGAACCAACTGAATCAGTAAAACCGCATAAGGCTTGAGGTAACAAGCCTTATGCGGTTTTATTTGGACCTAGCGGCGCAACAGCCCGGAGCTTACCCGACCACCGGCAGGTTCCCGCCGGTCAGGTTCTTCGGCTACCAGTGCCGTTGAGCGTGATTGGGTGGTGGTCATTTCCTCCGGCCACCACCAAGCCATCGCCTCCAACACCTCGCTGCTGTCCTCATAAGGGCTTTCTCCCTCAATGAAGAGGGCAACCAAATGATCAAAGCCCTGGGCGACACTGAAATCAATGGTGTAGAATCCAACTTCTCCATGGGAATCGGAAAAATCAACCCAATCGGCAATTTCGCCGGGCAGAGCGGGTATCTCCCAGGAATCGTGCATCGGATCCATTATGGCTGCCCAACCCCAGGCGATGTCACCCCAACCCCAGACCTCGACCTCGACCACATCGGCCTCGCCGGAGCCGTTCAGCTGCCAGCTAAAGATATCTGCGTCGGAATCGTAAGCCAGATTGCTGAAGGACAGATCCAAAACCGGGATGTTCAGTGATTGCGGAACAGAGGCTCTACGAAGCAAGGAGTATTTTCCCGTCTCGTTCTCCCATGCATCGGCCAAAATCACGTAACCATCCGTGGCGGGGAAAGTGCCGGCCCAGTTAATGGTCCCGAATTGGCCATCAAGCCTATCGCGATAGCCCAGGCTAATCCCCGCTCCATCACGCATAGCCGCGACCTCAAGCCCATTGATGGGTTCAGCCGCTTCCCATGTCAGTTCCGCCGGATCGCGATCCATCGGCACATTGTAAGGAGTATCGAAGTTCAACTCCTGGTCAAACAGGAAGCCGTAGTGAAGCATTTGATTGTCCTCATCGAAACCACCGGCAACAATACTCAGACTGCCGTTCGCCTGAAGGTGGTCGGAATAGACCGAGCCGGAAAGTTGAGTGAGATCATTTCCCCATAAATAGGGATGCATTCCCCTTGCCGTATTTACTGCGGCGGGAGGACCACCATTCCACTCCAGATCAACGGAAATGGAGCCGAGATGCTCCCAGTCATCGCCCTCATCCAAATGGTAAACAAAATCGGCGACCGGAATCTCCACCAGGGTATCGAGCAAACGTTCACTCCACTGGCCATCTTCCAATTCATAGGCAATGGTCACGGTGGCCCGGCCGCGGCCGATGTCGCCGAAATCGGCCACCCCATTCGTCCCGGTTACCTGATACTGCGCCACCGAGACATTGTCTTCACCATGGAGAATGACATACACTCCCGACTGAGGGTTGTCACCTGCGGGGGAATCCTTGACCGTCACCCGCAGTTCGGTGCCATCAACCTCACCGCCGTAGATCACCTGCAGGGTTTGCGTGGCGGTCAGCCCCTTGTCGTCACTGACTGTCAGGGTGATGGTGGCGGTGCCGGTGCCGGCGGG
>PWOG01000214.1 GCA_003557565.1 Desulfobulbaceae bacterium | reverse complement strand
GGCAAAATGGTAAGCGCCCGCAGGGTGCCGCAGGTTGTGGTGATCGCTTACCCTTCTTTGTTTATTTCCTTACTGGTTGGTGACGATTACTTGGAAGAATCCGGCAGCAGCAATCTTATCTATTTTGATAACGCCGCCACCTCCTTTCCCAAGCCGGCGGAGGTGCTTGAGGTGCTCTGTCGTCTGCCCGGGGAGATCGCCCTGAGCCCCGGCCGGGCGGCCCATCGTTTTTCCCTGGCCGCCGGCCGGGAGATCTTTGCCGCCCGGGAGCTGCTGGCTGAGTTTTTCGGCTGCGGTGATTCCGCCCGGGTGGCGTTCACCGCCAATGTTACCGAGGCCCTCAATCTGGCGATCTTTGGCCTGCTCGACGCCGGGGATCATGTGATCACCACCGGCCTGGAACACAATTCCGTGATGCGCCCCCTGCGGCATTTGGAAAGCCGCGGCATTATCACTCTTTCTCTGCTGCCCGTCTCGCCCCGGGGCGAGATCGATCCCGCCGAGGTGGATCGCCTGTTGCGTCCCGAGACCAGATTGATCGCTATCAATCATGCCTCCAATGTCTGCGGCGCCATTGCCCCGGTGGCCGAGATCGCCGCCCGCAAGGGCGGGGCCCGGCTACTGGTGGACGCGGCCCAGTCCGCCGGTCATCTGCCCCTGCCGGTGGACGAGCTGGGGATTGATTTCCTGGCCTTCACCGGCCACAAGGGGCTGCTGGGCCCAACCGGCAGCGGCGGCCTGGTGATGGCCCCGGACCTGCCCCTGCGGCCCCTTTATATGGGAGGTACCGGCAGCAACTCCGAGTGGGAGGTGCAGCCGGATTTTGCCCCCGACTGTTTCGAGGCCGGCACCCCCAATACCCTTGGGATCGCTGCCCTGGCCGCCGGGGTGCGTTTTATCAACCACACCGGCCTGGAGGTCATCCGCCGGCATGAACAGCGGCTGACCGCCCGCCTGCTCGCCGGTCTGGCCGAGCTGCCCGGCATCACCCTCCAGGGCCCGGCTGCCGAAAAACCCCGCTGTCCCGTGGTCTCCCTGACCCTGGCGGGGCATTCCGCTTCCGAGCTGGCCCTGCGCCTGGACCGCGAGTCCGGCATCATGACCCGGGCCGGCCTCCACTGCGCCCCGGCCGCCCATCGCAGCCTGGGTACCTTTCCCGAAGGCACCCTCCGGCTTTCCCTGGGCTGGTTCAACACCGAAGCGGAAGTGGACGGCTGCCTGGAAGCCTTTGCCCGTTTAACCCAATAATTTAAGTAATCACGGGGCAAAGAGATAAGCGGTCACAGGGCACCGCCTTAAAAGCTGCGATCAGTGATGCGGGGTTTGGTGTGGTACCAGCGAGTGGGGCTTCTCCTGGCCGTGGGCGGCCATCAGCTCCTCGTCGGCCATGAGCTGTGCCGGCGGGCCGTCGGCGACGATACGCCCGGCGTCCATCAGCAGCACCCGGTTGCAGACCTCCAGGATTAGCTCCAGGTCGTGGGAGGCCACCAGCACCGTTTCCCGGCTCTGCTTGAGCAGGGAAATCAGTCGGCGGCGGGAGCGGATGTCCAGGCTGGCGCTGGGCTCGTCGTAGATTACCAGTTCCGGCTCCATGGCCAGGGCCCCGGCGATGGCCACGATCCGCTTTTCCCCTTCGGAAAGATGATGAACCGGCCGGGGGGCCAGGGCCTCGGCCCCCACCGCCCGCAGGGACCGCTCTACCATACGGTTGACCGCTTCCGGCGCAAACCCCAGGTTTTGCGGGCCAAAAGCCACGTCATCCCACACCGAGGGACAGAACAGCTGGTCGTCGGATTTCTGAAAAACCAGGGCGATTTGCGGGTTGAAGGTATTGGCCGGCAGCCTCTGCCCCTTGAAGCGGATCTCCCCGCTGGTGGGTGTCAGGATGCCGCAGGCCAGGAGAAAGAAGGTGGTCTTGCCGGCGCCGTTGGGGCCGATCAGGCCCACCCGCTCGCCGGGGTGGATCTGTACCTCAAGCCCCTGGATAGCGCCGGCGCCGGCGGGAATCGATGGATCCGGATAACTGAAGCAGAGATTACCGGTTTCAAGCAACGCGCTCATACAGGGAAAAGCTCCAGGCTGAGAAGAATGATAACCAGGGCGACGGCCAGGGTGATGACCAGCAGCAGATAGTCCAGGCCACCGGCCCGGAAATCGTGGTGTTGGCTGCCGGGCTGGCCGTAGCCCCGCAGACGCATGGCCCGGTATATGCCGTCGGCCCGCTCATGGCTGCGCAGCAGCAGACTGCCGGTGAGCCAGGCGATGATCCGCAGGTTGCGGAGTCCCAGCCGGTTGCCGGTCCAGCCCCGGCTGCGCATGGCCAGGCGCATCTGGCGCAGATCATGGCCCAGCACCTGGAGGTAGCGCAGGGTCAGCAGGGCCATGTCCACCATGATCCAGGGCAGCCCCAAGGCCCGCATGGCCTTGATGTTGGTGGTCAGCGGGCTGGAGTGCAATATGATCAGGGCGCTCAAGACGATTCCCAGGAAGCGCCCGCCGATGAGCAGGGCGGCGGCCAGTCCTTCCCGGTAAACGGTGAGCGGACCCAGGGCGGCCCAAGGGGTCTGGCCGACCGCCAGGGGCAGCCACAGCAGCAGCAGGACCACCAGCAGGGAAGGGTAACGCAGCCGGGACAAAATAAAGCCCGGCGCCAGTCCGGAAAACCAGGCCAAAACCAGGGGGGTGGCCAGAAGCAGGGGGAGCACAGCCGGGTCGTTGACCATGGCAAAGGCCAGGACCAGGATCGCCAGCCCCAGCAGTTTAAAGCGCGGATCCCAGCGTTGCAGCAAAGCTTGCCCGGCGGCCGGGGGATTCATATGCCCTCCAGGAGACGTGGTTGGACGCGCTGGAGAAAGACGACCAGAAAGGTGGTGATTACCCCTTCCAGGATGATCAGGGGGATATGGGCACCAATGATGACCATCAGGGCGGTCATGGAGGCCTGCCCGCCGTATTCCGCCGGCAGGCCCAGGAGCAGGGCGGCCAGAAACAGCATCAGGGCCGCCACCATGGCCCCCGAACCCGCCAGCATACCCCGCACCCCGGTGCGCCAGGGGCTGGCGTCGGGGTCTCTCTGCCAGTGAAACAGTCGCCAGGCCATCAGGGCCGGCAGCCCCAGGATCAGGCCGTTGACCCCCAGGGTGGTCAGGCCGCCGTGGCCGAACATCACCGCCTGCAAAAAAAGGCCGATCAGTATGGCCGGAAAGGCGAACCAGCCCAGCATGATCCCCAGCAGCCCGTTGAGCACCAGGTGCACCCCGGCCGGTGGCAGGGGGAGGTGAATCAGGGAGGCGGCGAAAAAAGCGGCGGTGAGCAGGGCCGCCCGGGGAATCTTCTCCCGGGGATCGCCCCGGCGCTTGATCCGATCAAGACTGTACCACGCCACCGCCCCGGCCCCGACGAATCCGCCGGCCACCACCGGCAGGTTCAAAATTCCGTCGGCGATATGCATCACAATCCCTGAGCGGTACTGCTCATGGCCAGGTGGCCGTCCTTGACGCCCCGCAGGGCGATGAGCCGGTTGGACAGTTCCCGCACGCCACTGGCCCGACCCCGGACAATTAGGATCTCCAGGCAGTTGTCGTGGTCCATGTGGACGTGGGTGGCGGAGTTGATCATTTGGTGATGATCATGCTGGATCTCGTTGATCCGCTCCAGGGTCTGGAACTGGTGATGGTCATACACCAGGGTGATGACGCCTATCACTTCCTTGTCCTCTCCCCATTCCTCCTGCACGAATTCCTTGCGGATAAGATCGCGGATAGCCTCGGAGCGGTTGGTGTATTGCCGTCTCTTGATAAATTCGTCGAAATCGGCCAAGAGACCATCTTCCAGGGAGACGGAAAATCTTTTCAGCATGTGGTAGCACCTTTTTTAATTATAGTGTTACCGCCCTTAAAGCAGAATTGACAGGGGTTGTCAAGAAAATAAAAAAATTTATCCCTTATTTGGTGATCTGCTTGGAAACACGCCAGTAGCGATTACAAAAGAGAAAATAAGAGAAAAAATGAGCATGCGAGAGCTATCGAGAGTAAACTGGCTGCATTAGGATTTCGTTAATTTCTTTTGTTTGTCTGCCAAAAATTGTTATTGCCTTGAAATTACAGCAAAAAGAAACGATGGGCAAAAGCGTCATGCTTAGGGCTTGTTAGTTGCCTGATAAAGTTAAGCGCAGTGCGGTACGTTTTTTTTGGGCTGTTGAAAAGTCAAGCCGGGCCCGGGCAAAAATAGCGGTGAAGCGCTTTTGACAGTCCGCCGCCGGTTATTATACAACATCAGGCACGCGGGTAATGACACCGCTGATGTTTTCACTGGATCTTGCCTCATCAACTACCGCATAATCGATTTTATTTATTGTGGCGCTGCGATATCAGCCCGCCTTTTAGTTTCGATGTTTGTGTCGGCGCTGTTTGGGAGCAGCCCTCTTCAGTAATTGAAGGGAGCTGGTGATGATTTTTTTTAATGTACCACGGGGTGGGGTTGGGTTCGGCATTGAGTGATAGGGTCGGATTTTGGCAAAGCATTATAATGATGGCGAGGGGATGAGCATGATTTGGTCTGAAGTAAGAAAAATTTTGCAGCATCAACTTCCCGAAAGTGTTTTTAACCTCTGGATCGAACCGCTGCGCTGCCTGGCCGAAGATGATCAGGGGCTGGAACTGGCCGGCCCGGACCGTTTTTTCTGTTCCTGGGTGGCGGACCATTACCAGGCTGCGATCCGGGAGGCCCTTGAACGGCTGGAAAGGCCCGGGCTCAAGGTCCGCTTTCGGGTAGACCCCGATCTGGCCGACCAGCAGGCCGCCGAGGAGGCCGCCGACTCCGGGCAGTCGCGGGGGCAGTTGCGCCTGCCTCAAATGCCCAAGGGGGGCAGCCGGATTCGTACCCTGCACCCCCGCTACACTTTTGACGAGTTCATGGTTGGCGAGTCCAACGCCCTGGCCTTTTCCGCCTGCGAGGCCATCGCCGCCAACGCCTCCGACGCCGAGCCCTGTGTTTTCATCAATGCCGGCACCGGCCTGGGCAAGAGTCACCTGGCCCATGCCGTGGCTCATCAGCTCTATAATCATGCTCCCAGCACCCGGCTCTGCTGTCTGACCACCCAGCAGCTCACCGCCGAACTGGTGCGCCATATCCGGAGCAACACCATGGACCAGTTCAAGGAGAAGTTTCACCGCCAGTGCGATGTGCTGATGGTGGAAGATGTTCAGACCCTGTCGGGACGGGGCAAGACCCAGGTGGAACTGGCCGAGGCGGTGGACTGTTTGCTTGAAACCGGGCGGCGGGTGCTGTTCACCGGGGCGATGGGCCCCCGGGACATTCCCGATCTGGACGAAGGGGTCCGCTCCCGGTTGGCCTCCGGCCTGATCACTTCCATCAACCCGCCTGATATGCCGACCCGGCGCCTGATCATCAGGCGCAAGGCCGATTATCACAAACTGACCCTGGACGAGGAGATGGTGGAGTACCTGGCGGAAAAGGTCCGGGGAGATATCCGCCGGCTGGAGAGTGCCATTGTCGGGCTCAAGGCCAAGGCCAATTTGCGGAAAAGCCAGCCAACCCTGGAGATGGTCAAGGAAGTGGTGGCCACAGTAATCGGCGAGGATGCCCCCGGCCTGTCCGCCGAGGCCATTCGCGATTTTGTCGCCGCCCAGTTCAAGGTCGGGATTGACGAGTTGCAGTCCAAGTCCCGCAAAAAGGATGTGGCCTTTCCCCGCCAGATCTCCATGTATCTTGCCCGCAAGCTCACCGATGAGGCCCTGGCCGGGATCGGCAAGGCCTTCAACCGTGATCATTCCACGGTGGTACATTCCATCCGGGTGATCACCGAGGCGGTGGCGCGCAACGGCAGCGTCCGCGGCCAGGTGGAGCATCTCACCGATAAGCTCCGAAAGCGCTCATAAACCCCCGTAAAGGCCCGGCAGTGCCACAGATTGTGGTGTTCGGCCCGGCGCCGCGTACATCGGTACGCAAGGCGGGCCGATCGCCGCAAGATGTGGTGCTGCCGGGCCTTTACGTTTTTTAGAAATAAATCGGGCGGACCTTGTCCTGTTCTTTTTCCTGGCGGCCCTGGGCGATCAGGTCGGCGGTTTTCCGGGCGGCTTTGATCATGTCGTTGATGCCGATGCCGTCCCAGCCGAAGCCGGAGAGCAGCAGGTCGGGGTGCTTTTGGGCCAGTTCTTCCCGCCAGGCCAGCAGGCGGGGGTGATCCTGCTCCAGCTGCGGGATACCGCCGGCTCCCCGGAGGACCCGGGCGAAATCCGGCGGGGCGTTTAAGGGCAGCAACTGGCGCAGATCCTCGTAGATGCTGGCGATCATGGTTTCATCGTCGAGCTCCAGCCGCTCCGGGTGGCGCCGGCCGCCCACCAGGGCCTCCAGCAGCACATGATTGTCGGGGGCGCGTTGGGGAAACATGTGGGAGGAAAACAGGGCCCCCAGGGTGAAACGATTTTCCCGTTCTGGGGCCAGGTAGCCGAATCCCGGCGGTATTGAGGCGTGCTGCTGGTTGAAGCCCAGGGCCACGGTGACGATCCGGGCTTCGGGGATTTTGGCCACCGGCGGGCCGAAATCGCCCAGCAGCTCCAGGGCCCGGTTCACCGGCAGGGCCAGGACCAGATGCCGGGCCTGGAAAACCCCGTCCCGGCCAGTGACCTCCCAGCCTGCCTTGGCATGGGGGGCAAGCGGGCGGATCTTTTCTATTCCGCACTGGTAGCGGATGTCTTTTCCTTCGCTCAGGCGGGTCGCCAGATGTTCCATGCCCTGGGGAAAGCTGGTCATGGCCGGCAGCCTGGAGCCGCCCGCAGCCTTTCCTTCCTGGCTGTCGGTCCCGCCGGCGGCAGAGTGCTTGCGTTTTTGCCGTTTTTCCCGCCACATCCCCCAAAGCAGTGAACCGTGTGCTTTTTCCAGGCGGCGGGCCCCGGGCATCACCGCATCAATGCTCAGGCGCTGATAGTCGCCGGCAAAGGTGCCGGTTACCGCCGCATCCACCAGGGGCAGCACTTCCCGGCCAAAGCGGTGCTCGGCCCACCGGCCGATGGTGGCGCCGTCGGCCAGGGGCTGCTTGAAGGGTTCGGCGGCCAGCCGGAGTTTGCCGGCCAGGGAGAGCAGGGGCGTGGTCAACAGGGCCCTGGGGCTCTGGGGCAGGGCCACCAGGCGGCCGTGATGACAGACAAAGCGGACATTGCTGCCCAGGGGGGCCTTGAGCGCTTCCTGTTCGAGCCCGGTTTCGGCCAGCAACTGCCGGCTGGCCGGGTTGTTGTCGAGAAAGCCATGGGGGCCCCACTCGGCCCGGTAACCTTCTTCGTGGAAGGAGCGGATGGCGCCGCCGGGCCGCTGGTCGGCCTCCAGCAGCAGGGCGCCCAGGCCGGCGCCGG
>PWOG01000125.1 GCA_003557565.1 Desulfobulbaceae bacterium | reverse complement strand
CAGCAGAAGCGGTATTGCCGCCCGTCGCGCTCACCCTGAAAGCCGCCGTCGGCGGGCAGTGGGTCCTGGCAGTGATGACAGCGTGAATCGCTCAGAGCACCATCTCCCGCCATTGATCGGCGCTGACCCTGAAACGCCTGGTAAGCCGGGCCTCGGCAGTGGCCGCCGACAGCACGAATTCCGCCTGATTATATGGAAATTCGGCAAGTTGCTGCCGGTAAACCCCCGGTGACCTTTCCGGCAGCTCAATCTGCCAGGTTTCGGGGTTACCCGCAGGATTACCTGCGGAGTTGCTCCCGGGATTGTAACCTGGTTTACCACTTGAGGTGCCCCCTGAGATGCCCCCAAAGGTGCCATTATCGCTACGGGAAGCGCGAACAATAACCTCACCACCGGCCACCGGACTGCCCTCGCCATCCACCAGCCGGACCTGGAGCAGTTCACCCTCACGAGCCAGCAACACCCGCCAACCGGCCTCGGCGGCGGCCCGCCAGGCCCGATCATGCTCGTGATAAGCCTGACCTCTGGCGTAATAATCGTGATCCACCACCGGACTGCCCCGGGTCCCGGCCTGGATAATTGCCCAGGAACTAAAGATCAGAAAGGCCAGAAAAATGCCGCCCAGCAACAACGGCCAGCGATAAGGAAAAGTCGCCGGGGCTGACGGGACGGTATTATTATCGCGACCGGTTAAGTTGATAACCATGGTTTTAACCTCCGGTAATCAGTTCATACCCGACGGCAAACAGGATCATTCTTGGTCGAACTCCCGGAATGATGCCCTCGCAAAAACCCGCCGGACAATTTGCTGTTTAAATTCGCCGACCGTTGTCGGCTCAACCAACCTGTTGCCAGTCAATCATCATGGGCATCAAAGGCATCAAAAGAAAACGATGCTTGCCGGCCCATACAAAACGCTACCACCGGCTACCAGGCAATGTTAACCTTCACCTGTTGCCGGCCCCGGCGGTCCACCAGGGCAAAAGTCAGATGGTGGGTTTCTCCCTGACCGGCCGGCGGCAGGGTCACAGCAAACAGCAAGCGGCGACGCTCGCCGGGTGCCAGTGGGAAAAAATCGGCACCCTGGCCAAGTACCGGAATTTCCCCGGGGTAAGACGGAGCAACAGCCGCCGGCCCCGGAGATGCAACACCGGGGCCGTCAGGGTGCGGGGACGGGACCAACGTTGCAGGCCCGGACGACAACTGATCACCATTGACCAGGCGGGCCACCAGGCGGTATTCGGCGTCCTCTCCGGTACGGTTGGCCACTTGGGCGCGGAAACGGTGACTCACCATCCCGTCTTCCCCCACCGCCGGTTGTGCCGTCACCAGCCGGGCCACCTGCAGGCTCACCGGCTGACGCTGACCGGCAAGAAAAAACAGGGTTCCCAGCAGCGCCAGCAATACCAGGCCTACCAACAGCAGCCGCGGACTCAGCAAGGCCCGCCAGCCGGCATCTTCGAGACCAAAACGGTACCGGATCAGGCCCGGCCGGCCTGGCTGCACCCTGGCCATGACCCGGCGGCAGGCATCGCGGCAGTTGCCGCAGTTGATGCATTCCACCTGAAAGCCCCGGCGGATATCGATACCCATGGGGCAGGCCCGGACACAGGCGCGGCAATCCAGGCAGCGCCGGGGATGATCGGCACTCACCCCCAGGGTCAGAGTGCCCCGGTCCAGCAGAATGGCCTGAAACCGGCCGTAGGGGCAAAAATCCCGACAGGCCAGGCGCCGGATAAAGGCGGCATCAAGGTAAATCAGGGCCGCCAGCCCCAGGGTAAAACCCAAAGACCAGGGGCCGGGTTCCCCGGCCGCCAGCCGTTGCCAGTAAACCTCCGGGGCCACGAAGTACCAGACCACGGTGGCCCCGCACCACAGGGCCAGCGCTGCATAAAAAAGGTGCAGCGCCAGCATCCGCCCCCACGGGCCGCTGATCTTCCAGGGGTCAACCCCCATACCCAGCCGGCGGGCCACCCCTTCGACCAGATTGTTGAGCCAGGTCTGTGGGCAGAACCAGCCGCACCAGAGCCGGCCCAGGGTCATGGTCAGCAGCAGGAAGAAAAACAGCAGCGCCAGCAGAAACAGGCCCAGCAGATAAAACTCTTCCAGCCGCAACCGCCCTCCGGCCACAAACAGGGTCCAGGATGGAATATCCAGCCGCAGCAGGCTTTCTCCCTGCCAGCCAAGATGCGGCAGGGCAAAGAAGAGCAGAGCCCCCAGCCCCTGCACCAGGCGACGCCAAGGGCGAATCATCGGCTACTGCAGGGCCTCCTGATGGGCGCTCATCTCCCTTTCAAAGTAATCGCTGGAGCTCCAGCCACTGAGCAGAAAATAACCGGTGAACAAAACGGCCCAGACCAGCAGCCCGCCAAACAACACCTTAAAATAGAACGGCGCGGGGGCGTGCCGCTCCCGGATCCCGTCGGTATGAGGTTCGGCCTGGTGAACAGTCGATTCTTCATTCATTGCATTTTCTCCTTATGGACTTGTGGGCTTATGGGACTTTTCGCCGGCCTGTGCCGATTCACCGGCTTCACCGGCTTCAGCGGCTTGCTCGGACTGTCCCGGCTCATCGGGTTCCAGCATTCGCTCCCTGGGTAACTCCAGACTCTTTTTGCGCTTGCCGCTGTATGTCCAGACCACAATGGCGACAAAAATGGCAAACAGGCCGACGGTTATCAACAGGTATACTGCTCCGGCCCAATTCATGGCTCCACCTGCTCACTTTCCAGATAATTGACGATTTTCCAGATCCGCTCGCTGCCCAGGGTGGCGAAATCCGGCATCCCCAGGGGTTGGATGCCTTCATGGATGATCCGGAAATAGACCTCCTCGGGATAATTCAACGCCGACAAGTCGGCGGCGAAACCACCGCTTAACCCGGCTCCATGACAGGCCGCACAATTACGATCATACAACTCCAGGCCCTCGGCGATGGCCGCCGGATCGCCGGCAAAGGGGTTGGTCAGCTCACCCACCGCGACGACCCGTTCCTGCTCCCGCCAGGGGATATCGCTGCCCAGTTTCTGAAGATAAGCAACCATGGCGTCCATGTCGGTTTTACCCTCCAGATCCCGGATTTCCTCTTCGGTGTATGGAAAGCCCAGTACCTCCATCTTGCGGCGGGTCAATTCCGGATCCACCTCGCGGTTATCAAGAAAATCGTAGGGAGGCATGTTGGTGCCCGGGGCCATGGAGGCAGGATCCCGCATGTGCTCGTAGTGCCACTGATCCGGGTACTTGCCGCCGACCCGGGCGAGATCCGGTCCGGTCCGCCGCGATCCCCAGAGATGGGGCCGGTCGTAGACAAACTCACCGGACTTGGAATAATCGCCGTAACGGATCACCTCGGCCACCAGGGGGCGAACTGTCTGGCTGTGGCAGTTGTTGCAGCCCTCCTTAATGTAGACATCGCGACCGGCCAGTTCCAGGGCGCTGTAGGGGACCACCGACTCGATGGCGTCGCGGTCGGTGTTAACGTAGGCAAAGGGCAGCACCATGGTGATGACGGTGCCCACCATGATCGCCGCCGTGGCCAGCAGCAGTAATAAAACCGAATTTTTTTCCCACATGGTCAGCCTCCCTCTATGCCCGCATCGCGGCATTCCGGGGAGTTTGCGCCCCCCGTGCCGTCATGACTATGTTATAGATAAAAATCACCACCCCCAGCAGGTAGATCACCCCGCCCACGCTCCGCATCCCCCAGTAGGGATGCATGGCCTGCACGGCTTCCATGAAGGTGTAGGTCAGACTGCCGTCGTCATTGAGGCTGTGCCACATGGAGGCTTGCACCACCCCGGCGATCCACATGCTGACCGAGAAGATGAGCTGACCCACCAGCACCAGCCAGAAATGGAGGTTGGCCAGGGGAACGCTGTACAGCTCCCGGCCGTAAATCCTGGGCGCCAGGTAATAAAATGCCCCGAAGATAACCAGGGAAATCCACCCCATGGTGCCCATGTGCACATGCCCCGGTACCCACTCAGTATAATGGATGAAACCGGAAAAGGAGCGTATCGCCTGCAGCGGCCCCTGCAGGGTCTGCAGACCGTAGAAGGTAATGGCCAGGATGAAGAACTTGACCAGGTAATTTTCCCGCATCTGATGCCACTGCCCGTTCATGGAAAGGTAGCCGTTGATCACCGACGCCCAGGAGGGGGCGATCAACAGAACGGAAAAGGCCATGGCCAGGGTCTGGACCCAGTCGGGAATGGGGGTCCACAGCAGGTGATGGGCCCCGGTCCAGAGATACATGAAGACCAGCGACCAGAAGGCGACCATCCCCAGCCGGTGGCTGTAGATCGGCACCCCCGTCGACTTGGGCAGAAAATAGTAAAAGACGGCCAGGGGTGGCAAGGTGAGCACCATGGCCACGGCGTTGTGCCCGTACCACCACTGTACGTTGGCGTCATTGGTGCCGGCAAAGGCGGAATAGGATTTAAAGAGAGTTACCGGCACCGACAGCCCGTTGACCACGAAAAGCACCGCCACCCCAATCAGGGACGCCATCATGAACCACAGCGAGATGTACATCTGCGCCTCGCGGCGCCGGAAAATGGTCATCAGGATGTTGATGGTAAACGCCACCCAGAGCACCGTGATCAGGATGTCGATGGGCCACTCCATTTCGTGGTATTCCTTGCTCTGGGAAAAACCCAAAAGCAGGGTCACCGCCGAGAGCACGATGACAATGTTGAACAGCCAGAGCTGGAAGCGGGCCAGGCCGTTGCTCCAGATCGGCACCCGGCAAAGGCGCTGAGCCATGTAATAAAACAGGGCGAAAAAGCCGCCCACGGCAAAGCCGAAGATGCCGGCGTTGGTGTGCACCGGCCGCAACCGGCCGTAACTGAGGTACTCACCGAAGTTCAACTGCGGCATCACCAGTTGAAACGAGATGACCACCCCGACCAGCACCGCCACCACACCCCAGAGGATGCTCCAGTGGACAAAGTGCTTGACGATTTCATAATTGTACTCGGGTTTATCCATGTTCCCTCCTTATATTAAACCTCTCTCCCCGGGGCCGCCCATCGCCCCGTCAACTGTTCTGCCTCCCGGAAACGCCCCCGGCGACAAAACCAGCATTAATCATGCGCGCCCTGCCCCGGCTTACCATTCACCGGGCACGGCAACTCACAAAAACTCAGAAAACTTCCGGGATTTCAAAATTTCCTCCACGTCCCGGCGAATAGCCACCCATACCGGATGCACCGGGCACTGATCACTGCGGCTGCACTGATCCTTGCTCACGGTACAAACATTCATGGCCACCGGTCCATCGATGGCCACCACCACGTCATGAATCGTGATCTCCCCGGGTGACCGGGCCAGACGAAAGCCGCCCTTTACCCCCCGACGTGACTCCACGATCCCCGCCCCGACCAATTTCTGCACGATCTTGGCCAGAAAGCTGGGGGGGATCTCCATCTCCTGGGCAACCCCTTCCACCATGCGCAACTTTTCCGGCTGCTGAGCCAGACAGTAAACACAACGGATGGCATAATCTGTGGCACGGGTTATCTTCATTTCGGACTGAATTTATCCTCTTTATACCGTCATTGTCCAGCATTTTTTTCAAAACCGTGCCATTACTTGACAACTTCCGGTATTTTCGCTAATTCGTTAGTGTAATAAAAATTTTTGCGCCAGTTATCAACCCCAAAAACACTTTGGACGAACTTAACAGTTCACCACTGGCAACAGCCAGCGGATTTAACGGGCTGCAACCGTTCAGCAGTGCCCGCAGGTCCGGGTAAGCAGCCAGGCACGGCGTACCCCTTTACGAAACTCTGGCTGATCGCCCTAAAGAAGCGATGCTGCTAACGGTTACAGGCGAACCCCGACATGGCCACTGAACATCAGCTGCCGGCGAGCTCACCAGCCACATTTTGCGATATGAGCAAAAATGGAGTATGAAGGGGGTTTTTAACCGCCGGTAACAGTTGATGAAACACGAAGGTAAAAACGACAAAAACGTAATTCCTTCCACGGTCAATTACATTTTTGTAGCGTCTGCCCACGTCCGGGCAAATCGCAACTAACCCGGGTTGTCATCCAAAAAAAAACGCCATTCCGCACCACTGCCAACCATATGGCCACCCCGCAAACATTCTGGCACAGCTCTTGCACAGTCAGTTTGCCAAGTGTTAAACGGGTCCGGCCGGAGTTCATGGCCGGCGAGAAGATCAGCCGCCGGCTGGGGCCGACCCGGCTGCGTAAGTTCCGGGCCGGCCCGGCGGACAGGCGCTCAGAGCCGCCCAATAAAATCCCAAGGAGGAACCAGGAATGTCCATGACATCTTACAAACATCGCAAACACGGCAAGCACCACGGCTGCTGCTGCCGGCATAAACACACCGCCCAGCCGACCGTCCCCGAACTTTTCGGCGCCAACGTGTTCAACGATCATGTAATGAGGGAGCGCCTGCCCAAGGAAACCTACAGGGCCCTGCAACGGACAATCAACGCCGGGGCCAACCTGCAGGCCGACGTGGCGGCGGTGGTGGCCAACGCCATGAAGGACTGGGCTATCGAACGGGGCGCCACCCACTATACCCACTGGTTCCAGCCCCTGACCGGGGCCACCGCCGAAAAGCACGATTCCTTCATCTCCCCGGCCCAGGACGGTTCGGTGATCATGGAGTTTTCCGGCAAGCAGCTGATCCAGGGCGAACCGGACGCCTCGTCCTTTCCCAGCGGCGGCCTGCGGGTTACCTTCGAGGCCCGGGGCTACACCGCCTGGGACTGCACCTCGCCGGCCTTCCTCAAGGAAGACAAGGCCGGCAACGTCACCCTCTGCATTCCCACCGCCTTTTGTTCCTACAAGGGCGAGGCCCTGGACAAAAAGACCCCCCTGCTGCGCTCCATGAACGCCGTTTCCAAAGAGGCTCTGCGGGTGCTGCGGGCCATGGGCAACACCACTTCCAGCAAGGTGATCCCCACAGTGGGGGCCGAGCAGGAATATTTCCTGGTGGAAAAGGAGTATTACCTCAAGCGGCTGGACATGATGACCTGCGGCCGCACCCTGTTCGGCGCCCCCTCCCCCAAGGGCCAGGAGCTGGACGACCAGTACTTCGGGGCCATCAAGGATCGGGTTTCGTCCTACATGAAGGACCTGGACACCGAACTCTGGAAGATGGGAGTCACCTCCAAGACCAAACACAACGAGGTGGCCCCGGCCCAGTATGAAATGGCGCCGGTCTTTACTTCCACCAACATCGCCGCCGACCACAACCAGCTGGTGATGGAGACCATGCAGAAGGTGGCCCTGCGCCACGAGATGGTCTGCCTGCTGCACGAAAAACCCTACGCCGGGGTCAACGGATCCGGCAAGCACAACAACTGGTCGCTGGCCACCGACGACGGCATCAACCTCCTGGAGCCCGGCCAGACCCCCGGCGACAACGCCCAGTT
>PWOG01000085.1 GCA_003557565.1 Desulfobulbaceae bacterium | reverse complement strand
GTATCAGCGTCTGGCGGTAAGGGTGTCGTTGCTGCTGCTGCTGTTGTTTGCTTTGCTTTCCTCGTTTCACTACGTGCGCTACATGGTCATGGGTGGTGAGGTGTAGGCGGATATGGTAAGGTTTATACCGACTGGTCAAGTACTGTAACAAGTTGTCGTTGCCTTGCCGACCAACACCTTTGGCGGGTTTTTGCGAGGCTGTCTGTAATTAACAATGAGAGGAAAAATGACTGATTCCGATCTGCATGTTCTGGTTCTGGCGGCGGGAAAAGGTACCCGGATGCGTTCGGCCAGGGCCAAGGTGCTCCATGAAATATTTTTTGCCCCCATGATCGTCCATGTCCTGGAGGCGTTGACCGCTCTGCAGCCGGCTTCCACCCGGGTGGTGGTGGGCCACCAGCGCCGGGAGGTGATGGCGGCCCTGGAGGGCAGGGGGGTGGAATTCGTGGTCCAGGAGCAGCAAAACGGCACCGCCCACGCGGTACTCGCTGCCGCCCCCGAGTTACAGCAGCTCCGGGGCACGCTGCTGATTCTCTGCGGCGACACCCCCCTGGTCCGGCCGCAAACCCTGCAGGCCATGCTGACGGCCCACCGGGAGCGGGGCGACAAGCTGTCGGTGATGACCACCATGGTGGACAACCCCTTCGGTTACGGCCGGATCATCAACGACGCTTCCGGCCGGCTGGAGCGGATCGTCGAAGAAAAGGACGCCACCGATGAGCAGCGGCAAATCCGGGAAATCAACGCCGGCATTTATGCCGCCGAAATAGATTTTCTTTTTTCCGCGCTGGCCGAGGTGGGCAGCGACAACCGCCAGGGCGAGATGTATCTTACCGACATCGTCGAAATCGCGGTCCACAAGGGACTGGGGGTCCACGGTTACTGCTGCTCCGACCCCGACGAACTGCTGGGGGTTAACTCCCGGGTGGAACTGGCCCGGGCCCATGCCCAGCTCCAGAAACGTCGCAACACCGAACTGATGCTCTCCGGGGTAACCATGTACCAGCCGGAAACCGTTCTGGTGGCCCAGGAAGCCACGGTCGGCCGGGACACCGTCATCCACCCCCACGTCACCATCAGCGGTCAAAGTCTGATCGGCACCGACTGCACCATCAACTCCTTTGTCCAGCTCCACGACTGCACCCTGGCCGACGGCACCGAAATTCCCTCATTTTACAATGGTTAAGATAAGCGGGGCGGAATGCGATTAATCGTGGCGGGTAGTTTTATCGACGGCAGCGGCGGGGCTGGGCGCAAAAACATTTATCTGGCGATAAAGGACGGCAGGGTTGCCGCCATCGGTTCCGTGGTCGATCTGCCGCGTCATGGGGCAGGGGCAGCGGTTGTCGATGACTTCTCGCACTGCACCATTTTGCCGGCCCTGGTTGACAGCAGCGTTTGCCTGTCGCGATCATCCTCCGTGGGCGGGGAGGAAGTGGGTGGTTTGGCGGAAAAGGCGGTCCTGGTGGAGCAAAACATCCGCCACTGCCATATCCACGGCGTACTGGGGGTGGCCGACAGCGATGATCCAACCGGGCTGGTGGAACGTTATCAGGGCCGGATGGGGCCAAAAAGCCTGATTGATATTAAAACCTCGGGTAAACTTTGCCGGGGCCGGCCGGAAGGTGCCGCCGGCCCGGCTGGCGGTGATTTTCTCAAGATCGGCTACTCCGTCGATATCGAGGACGGGGCCGCTTCTGCTCCCAGGCTGAACCGGGAAGACCTGGACCGTATTCTGCGGCAAAGAGGCGGCAAAAAGGCGGTGGTGGTGGCCAATGGCCGGCGGGCGGTGGCGGAGGCGCTGGCGGCCGGCTGTGATGCCATTGAGCAGGGGTATGGCATGGGCGAGGACAATCTCAGGGAAATGGCGGCTCGGGGGGTGCTGTGGATTCCCGGCGTGCTGCGGGCCAAGAACGCCCTGGACGGTTCACGCCCCGGCGGGGATGTCTGCTGCCGGTTCTCCCAGCGCTATGTGGCACCGGGCAAGCCGGTTCCCGGGGCCGAGGCCTTCTGGCAAAAGACCCTTGCCGAACAGCTGGGGCAACTGCGTTTTGCCCGGGAGTTGGGGGTGACCACGGCGGTGGGCACCGGCGCCGGGGCTATGGGCATCATCCATGGCGAATCGGTGGTCGAGGAGATGAAGCTGTTCATCAAGGCCGGTTACCCGCTGTCGGAAACCATCCGTTGCGCCACGGCCAACGGAGCCGCATTCTTCGGCCTGGAGAGGCTGGGGGCGCTCGGTGTGGGCCGGCAAGCGACTTTTTTGATTACCAGGGGCTCGGTGCAGCAGTTGCCAAGAAAACTATCCTACCTGGAAGGCATCTATATCGACGGCGAAGTCAGCGGTGCCTATCGGAAAAATCCAGTCAAAACGGTGCGGTAGAGTTTCTTTGAACCAGCCACCGGCTTGGCTGGCCGCTCAGGCGATTTTTTTGTAAACGAACAGCCCCACCCCGCCTTCGGGCGATCACCCAAGCTTACGTACGTGGGGGTAACGGTTACTTTTTTTTAAAAATTATTCTGGTGGCGGTCCGGTCGGCAAGTTCGGCCACGTCCATCAGCTTTTCCAAAAAATCCAGCATCTCAAGGCGTCTTTCTTCGGATGAATGGGTGAAGTCCTGCTCCAGTTCTCCCGAAGCAAGGTATTGTTCCAGGTCACTCAAAAATTTTTTGTTTAACATTTAAACCCGTATTTGGTTGTGTGGTGTCAGGGGCTACGGTTGCGGCCCGGAAGATAAAGCGGCTTCTTCCCGCCCCCGGAGGTGGTATGACGATTTATTGCCGCTTGCTTTCCGTGCCGATCCAGACTTTGGTGTTTTCCTGTCCGCCGTTATTGACAGGGAGTTAGCATCCCGGACGGCGGAAGTCAATGAGAAGCTGCGAAAACCCCACTCGGCCGTGCCGTAATTTGCCATCAGTTGATTATTTCTGTATAAGTATACATACAAGGAGCAACCAATGATTGGTGCGATCGCGGGTGATATAGTGGGCTCGGTGCACGAGGGAGACGGTATTAAGACCAAAGATTTCCCTCTGTTTACCAACAGTTCCGTCTTTACCGACGACTCAGTGCTTACCGTCGCCCTGGCCGACACCATCCTTACCGGTACGCCCTACACCGAAAACCTCAAGAATTTCTATCGCTGGTATCCCGATGCCGGCTATGGGGCCAGTTTCCGCAGATGGGCCCAGGGCATTCACTCCGAACCCTACAACAGCTGGGGTAACGGCGCGGCCATGAGAATCAGTCCGGCCGGCTACGCCTTCGATGATCTGGAAACCGTGCTTGCCAGGGCCGAAGAATTTACGGTGATTACCCACAGCCATCCCGAAGGCATCAAGGGAGGGCAATCGGTGGCGGCGGCGACATTTCTGGCCCTCACCGGCAGGACGAAGGCGGAAATCCGGCACTTCATCGAGAACCGGTTTGGTTATGACTTAAGCCGCCATGTTGATGAGATCCGTCCTGCCTATGTTTTTGACGTATCCTGCCAGGGAACCGTGCCCCCGGCAATTCGCTCTTTCCTGGATTCGTCGGATTACGAAGATGCCATCCGTAACGCGGTTTCCCTGGGAGGCGACGCGGACACCCTGGCATGCATAACCGGCGGCATCGCCCAGGCCTTCTACGGGGAAATCCCATCGGTGATCCAGGAAAAAGTCTATTCAATTCTGGACTTGCGATTGAAGTCCATCACCAGGCGGTTCATGGCTCAATACTGCGAGCAATGAAGCAGCCAAGGGGCGGCTGCCATGAAACGGCATGGTCCGCCGCCGGCAGGTTTTTAATTGACAAGGCGGGCGGCAACCGCTACACAGCAACTGTAATTTGCACAGGGCCATGGTTTAAGCCGGCGTTAAAACCGTTGTGTTATCATTGTTCTCTTGCTTCTGGCCATAGTCGACCAAGCCTGGTGCCCTGTCCTTAAATATCCCGGATCATTTTTTTCTTTTATCCAGTTCCCGCCCGGCTCCTGGTTTTGCCAGTGCCGTGCCGCGGTGGGCGCAACCAACCTGAGGACATCCAGATTATGAGTGAATCAGCCGTGAAGACCGAAGAGAAAAAACAGCATTTCGATGATATCTATGTCGCCGAGACACCGGTTCCCTTCAAGGAACAGATCATTGATGCCCTGGACTACATTTCCGATAATTTTAATCGTCAGACCTTTGACCGCTTGATCCTGCCCTGGGCCAAGCAACAGGCTGCCGCCGGCAAGTCGCTCAACTACGTGGATCTGTGCTGCTGCTTTGGCAATACCACCATGGCCGCCATTCATGGCATGGACGTGGAGGCCATCCGCGACAACTGGAAGGACACCGAATCCTGCGCCCGGGTGGCGGCTCCGCGGCGTCTGCCGGTCAGGAGCACCGGTATCGACATCTCCGGTAACGCCCTGGCTTACGGTAAGAGCGCCGGGCTGTTCGACGAAACCATCGAGGCCGATCTGAACAATCCGGCCCCCGAGGTCGCCCGGGCCGTGGAAGCCGCCATGGCCGAGGCGGATATCGTCATCTCCACCGCCGCGCTGGTCTACCTCGACCCCCCGGCCATTGAGAAGCTTATCGACGCATTTGCCCGGACCCCCCGCGAGGGTTACATGCTGGTGAATTTCCTCAACCCCTTTGCCCTGGAGAAGGCCGACGCCACCAAGAGGCTGCTGCTGGAAAAGCTGGAGTTTGTCGGCAGCAATGCCGCCCGCCATCGTCGCCTTTCGCCTCTCGAGCAGGAGAACTACCCCGGCGAAACCTGGGCCCTGCTTGAACTCTGGGTTTTGCGCCGCAAGGGTTGAAGCTGAGAATGCTTACCTCCGGCGGGACCGCCCGGTTCCGCCGTTTTCCTTCTTGTCGGTTTTTCGGATCAGCAGGCCGGTGGTGGAAACCATTACCCTGTATTCCTGCGGCCGGTTAGAGCTGATAAAGGTGGCGGATCCGTATTCGGTGTCCAGCAAGGGTTCAAGCACGGCAAACCGCCGCCGGAGATCGTACATGTTCAGGGGTTTTTCTTGTGACAGGGAATAGACGGTGCGCTCCCTGGTTATTTCGTCCTGCAAAGCAGCATACCTGCCCCCCACCCGGTCGAGTTCATAGGAGGTGTGAAGACCCAGGATGTTGGCCAGGGGCTTCCATTTAAGAATATAAGCGTCGATATAAAACTGATCGCCCGCCAGGGTAAAGGTTTGTACGCTGCCGTCGGCCATGGTAAACCGGGCCTTGAACTGCTGCTTGCCGATGGGCTCAATATGTACCGTGGCCGCCAGCTCCTCCCGGGTAAGGGCCTGGTAGCCGTGGGTGGCGATGCTTATGGTGCCGAACAGGGCGGCTGTGGCAAGCAGCAGTAAGGCGGTCAGGCAGCAGGTAGAGGAGGAAAACGGTTTTCTCTTTTTGATCGCGCCGATCATTTTGATAAAAAAGATCAGAGCAAGAAGGGCGGAGATGACAGCGATGACGCTCAAAGGATTGGATAAAGTCATGTTTTCCCTCACTGCCGGAGATTGGCCTGGTCACCAGGGTTGATATAATGCACTCTGCAATAATCTGCAATCCCATCCGGAAACCGGGACCGAGGCAGTGATCTATTGCCGGACCGCTAAATTGTTCGGCCGGAATTGGCAACGCCGGGAGGCCGGGAAAG
Source organism: Desulfobulbaceae bacterium (assembly GCA_003557565.1). Classification (GTDB taxonomy): domain Bacteria; phylum Desulfobacterota; class Desulfobulbia; order Desulfobulbales; family Desulfurivibrionaceae; genus Desulfurivibrio. The sequence goes on along the minus strand of PWOG01000085.1, from coordinate 1,790 downwards.
ATTTGTCCGGGCGGCGGGGTGATACATGAAAGTTTTGAGCAAAATTATTGAGCATTCTTTTTTAGTCCACTTAAAGGACAACCGTAATTTCCTGTTTATGCTGATCTTTTTTGCGCTGCTCCCGCTGGTGGTTTCTTCCCTGATCATCTATTTTTTTCAGGCCAACCAACATCTGCTGACAGAAAGAACCCTTCCGGTGCTGATTGGCTTTCACCTGGCCGCCATCCCGGCCATGGCCTTTGCCCTGACCCCCACCACCTTCATCGCCGTTATCAGCGGTTATTTTTTTTCATGGTCCGGCCTGGCGGGGGTGCTCCTTGCTTACCCCCTGGCCGCCGTACTCGGCCTGAAGTTTGGCGGGATGGCCAGGGACCTGGTGCTGAGCGAACATTTTTACCGCAACCCCAGGATCAGCGATTTCCTGGAAAAAGTTCGCCAGTATGAGTTCATCATGATCATCTTTACCCGTCTTTCCCCGGTACTCCCCTTTGCCATGACCAACATGGCCGTCTCGGTGCTGAAACTCAGCGTCCTGCCCTTTATGTTTGCCACCATGATCGGCATGCTGCCGCGCACCTTTATCTTCTTCATGCTCGGCATGGACGCCCCCGAAATCTGGACTTTCGTTCAGGAGCCGTCCCTGGAAGGACTTCACCGGCTGATCCCGCTGGTGCTGATCATCATTTCCGCCGCCGGCCTGCTGTGGGTCACCCGGCGGACTATAGTGCAGATGCATGCGGTATCGTAAAGATTTTGCTCCGGAGTTTCTCGCCGATCCCGGTTCTACGGGAGAATATCCCGGCAAAATTGTGGCGCAACAGATGACGACAGCACACAGAATGCTGACAAAATCTGTTTTGCCGATTCTCCGGGTTTGGTATCGTGATATTGTGCCACCGAGCAGTCGACCACCTGCGGGCGATCAGCCAGGCTTAGAGTACCCTGGGTATGCGGTTCCTGGCTGCCAGACCTCACCTGCGGTGCGGCTGATGTGGGTTGCGGCCAGTTAAATCAACAGATTGCTGGACCTGGTGAACGATTACAATATTGCGAGTTTATCATTGGCCCGGAGCCCGGGGGGGTAAACGCGGGTTAAATGAGGAGAATGTTATGCGTCAGGTTATCATGATGTTGGCCGCCCTGGTCCTGCTGGGCGGGTGTGCCACGGGGCCCCGCTATGACACCCAGCAGGTTGAATTGGAGCTGCTGCCGAGCCAGGTATCCGAGGATCCGGAGTCTTACCGGGGCGGGCGGGTGCTGTGGGGCGGGGCCATTGTGGTCACCCGTAACCTGCCTGAGTACACCGAGATTGAGGTGTTGGGCTATCCCCTGGATGGCTCCCAGCGGCCACGGACCGGCCGCGAGCCCGTGGGGCGATTTCTGGTGCGGCAGCCCGGCTACCTGGAGGAAATGAAATATGCCCGGGGGCGTATGATCACGGTGAAGGGGGAGCTGGCGGCAGCGGCAGCGGGGCAGGTGGGGGAGGCGCGATACACCTATCCGGTGGTTGAGCCTGAAGATCTGTATCTGTGGCCCCCGACCAGCCGCGAACCAGCCAGGCCCCGTTTCCATTTTGGTATTGGGGTGATCTTCGGCCGTTAACGGTGCAGCTGCCGTAAGCGATCACAAGGCACCGCATCTTGCGGCGATCGGACCGGCTCACGTACTGATGTACGCTTCGCCGTCCCGCTCGCCACAACCTGCGGCACCCTGTGACCGCTTACCATTTTGTCCCCGTGATCACCTGCCAGCTGGCGCCCCGGCGCTTCTTCTTTTGTTGACAGAAGAAG
>PWOG01000264.1 GCA_003557565.1 Desulfobulbaceae bacterium | reverse complement strand
TAAGCGGTCACAGGGTGCCGCAGGTTGTGGTGAGCGGGCCGGCGAAGCGTACCTCAGTACGTGAGCCGGCCCGATCGCCGCTTTCGGCGGTGCCCTGTGATCGCTTACCCGGGAGGCTATGGACTGGCGGCTGATGCTCATGGCATTTGACCCCTTTGGAGGTTCACGACATTTGCTTCAATTCATACAGGATTTTCAAGGCGTCCAGGGGGGCCAGATTGTCCGGGGTAACCTCCGCCAGTCGCCGGCGCAGCGGATCATCCTCGCTAAACAAACGCAACTGGCTGGGGTGGGCAGTGCCTGGTTCATCCGCTCCGGCCCCGGCAATCCGGGGCTGACCCTGACGGGTGAATTCCCCCTGTTCGATATTATGCAATAATTCCTTGGCCCTGGCAACCACCGGCGGCGGTACTCCGGCCAGGGCCGCCACCTGGATCCCGTAGCTGCGGCTGACGCCGCCGGGCAGCAGTTTGTGCAGAAAAACTATGGAGTCGTTCCACTCCCGCACCGCGATATGAAAATTGTGAACCCGGTCCTCGGTGGCCGCCAGTTCGGTCAGTTCGTGGTAATGGGTGGCGAACATGGTCTTGACCCCCAATCCATCCTTGTGTACCAGGGACTCGGCCACCGCCCAGGCGATGGCCAGGCCGTCGAAGGTGGAGGTCCCGCGGCCGATTTCATCCAGGATCACCAGGCTTTGGGGGGTGGCGTTGTTAAGGATGTTGGCGGTCTCGCTCATCTCCACCATGAAGGTGGACTGGCCCCGGCGCAGATCGTCCATGGCCCCCACCCGGGTAAAGATCCGGTCCACCACCCCGATGGTGGCACGCTCCGCCGGCACGAAGCTACCCATCTGGGCCATCAGCACGATCAGGGCACTCTGGCGCAGAACGGTGGACTTGCCGGCCATGTTGGGGCCGGTTATGATCATCACCTCTTTGTCTCCCTGGTCCAGGTGAATATCGTTGGGTACAAAGCGGCCGGGCGGCAGGCTGCGTTCGATCACCGGGTGGCGGCCCTCGGCGATGACGATTTGGGGATCATTGTTGACCTCCGGTCGGGTGTAACGGAACTGTGCGGCACAGCGGGCCAGGGCCGCCAGCATGTCGATCAGGGCCAGGCAGGCGGCGCTCTGCAAAATCCGGGAGCCGGCCGCCGCCACCCGGTCGCGGATTTCACAGAACAGCCGGTACTCCAGCTCCAGACGCCTTTCTTCGGCGCCGCTGACCTTGCTTTCAAACTCCTTGAGTTCCGGGGTGATGAAGCGCTCGGCGTTGACCAGGGTCTGCTTGCGGATGAAGTCGTCGGGGACCTCGGCGAGCTTGCCCCGGCTGACCTCCAGGTAGTAGCCGAAAACCCTGTTGTACCCCACCTTAAGATTGCCGATTCCGGTCCGCTCGCGCTCCCGGGCCTCCAGGCCGGCGATGAGTTCCTTGCCGTCGCGCTGGATGGAGGCGAGTTCGTCGAGTTCGGCATTGAAGCCGGGGCGGATCAGGTTGCCCTCGCGCAGGCTCACCGGGGCGTCATCGCGGATGGCGGTGGTCAGCAACTGGTGCAGCTCCGCCAGGTCGTCGATCTCCCGGCCCAGCTCCCCCAGCAGTCCGGAGCAGTCGGACAGAAGCTCCTTGATGGGCGGCAGCTGGGCCAGGGATGTCCCCAGGGCGGCCAGATCACGGGCATTGGCCCGGCCCAGCACGGCCCGGCTGTTGAGTCTTTCCAGATCGTAGACCGTGGCCAGGGCGGTATCCAGCCGGCGGCTCAGCTCCGGGTCGAGGAGCAGCGATTCCACCGCGTCCAGCCGCCGGTTGATGGCCTGGACGTCTTTTAAAGGGGAAAGCAGGCTCTTTTTCAACTGCCGGGCCCCCATGGGGGTGCGTGTCAGGTCCAGGGTGTCCAGCAGGGAACCCTCGCGGCGGCCGTCGCTGATGGTGGTGTTGAGCTCCAGGTTGCGCCGGGAGGATTCATCCAGCAGCAGGACATTTTCATGTTCGATGGGCCGCAGTTTCTCCAGGTGGCTCAACTCACTCTTCTGGGTCTGCTGCAGATAACTCAGCAGGGCCCCGGCGGCCCCCAGGCCGGCCTGGAAATGCTCACAGCCAAAGCCGGCCAGATTGACGGTCCGGAAGTGTTCCAGGAGCAGTTCACGACCCCGGGCGGCTTGGAATTCCTCGGCCGGCCGGAAAGTCAGGCAGCAACGGGGCAGCCGGGCGGCCAGGTCGGTTTCGGCAAGGGGCGAGACGGCCTCACCCCGGCCGGGGTTGCCGGATTCCTCGGGCTGGGCGGGCAGCAGGATTTCCGAAGGGTTGATCCGGCACAGTTCGTCAAGCAGCTGCTCCTGGCCGGTAAACTCCCCGGCGGCAAATTCGCCGGTGGACAGATCCAGCAGGCTCAGGCCAAGCAGTTTGTCGTGCCGGGCAATGGCGGCCAAAAACAGGTTTTCCTTATCCTCCAGCAGCTGATCTTCCAGAATCAGGCCGGGACTGACTACCCGCACCACTTCACGGCGGACCAGTCCCTTGGACGGGGCGGGGTCCTCCATCTGCTCGCAGATCGCCACCCGTTTCCCGGCCTTGATCAGCCGCGCCAGGTAGGAGGAAGCGGAGTGGTAGGGCACCCCGCACATGGGAATTCTTTCCTCATCTCCTTTGTTGCCCCGGGAGGTCAGAGTGATGCCGAGGATTTTGGCGGCCTCCACGGCGTCATCGAAGAACATCTCGTAGAAGTCGCCCATTCGGTAGAAGAGAATGGTTTCCGGGTGTTGGTTCTTGATCTCCAGGTACTGCTGGAGCATGGGGGTGAGTTTCATTTATTATCCGCGGCAGGTGGTGTCTGTTTGCCAGGACCGGAGGTGGCGTCGAGCAGGGCCATGCGGGCCTGCTCGGGGCTGATGCCCTCCAGGCGAAAAAGCTTGTCGCGGCCGGTGTCACCCCTGGTCAGGGAGACGGCGATTTTGGGCAGGCCGCAGGCGCGGGCCAGAAAGCTGAGCAGGGCGGCATTGGCCTTGCCGTCCACCGGCGGCGCCGCCACCGCGATTTTCAGGGCGTCGCCGTGTTCACCCCGGATGGCGGTGTGTTTGGCCCCGGGCTGGGCCCTGACTTTGATCTGCACCGCCCGGTCGTCGTCCAGGGAGCGCAACCAGTTCACGACTGTTTCTGTTCCTGATCCGGCTCGTCGTCGAAATCGATCAACAGTTCCTGGTCCAGTTCGTCGCTTTCCAGGGTTAACTCATGTTCGTCGTCCAGTGGGTCTTCCAGGTTGAAAATCAGGTCGTCTTCAAGGTCGGGCAAGGTATCGTCGCCATCATTTGCGGTGGTGGACTCGAAGGAACTGGCGGCGGCACTTCCCTCCGCCGGCTGGCCGGGGTTGAATAGATCCGCCGACGGAGCCGGACCCCTGGCCAGGGCGCTGAGGTCTTCCATGGGCGGCAACAGGTCGTCGGACAATTCAATGCTCTGAAACAGTTCATCGTCCGTCGCGGTGGCCGCCACGCCGGCGCCCAGTCCGGCCTCCGCCCCGGAATCGGTCCTGCCTTTAGAACGAGGGGCCCCGGTGGAAGATTCATCATGGTCGGCGTCCAGCCGGGTCAGGTAGCTCTCCAGAACCTGGCGTATCTCATCGCGGACCCGGGTTTTGATTCCCTGCAGCCGGTCCACTTCCCGTTCCAGCGCCAGAATTTCCGCGCTGGCGTTTTCCTTCAGTCGGTTGGCCTCTTCCCGGGCTTTGGCCACCACCTCGCGGGCCTCATCCTGGGCCTTTTCCTTCATTTCCTGGGCGACACTCTGGGCCGAGACGATGGCGCCAAGGGTGGATTTTTCCTGCTCCTTGAGCTCCGCCACCTGCTGATGGGCGGCTTCCAGCTGCTCTTTGAGCTCCCTGTTTTCCTCGGTGAGTTTCTGCACCGTGGCCGCAGCCTGTTCCAGGAACTCGTCCACCTCCTCGGTGTCAAACCCTCGGAAGCGAACGTTGAACTGCTGATTTTGAATGTCCTGATGGTAGAGCATGGCATGAACTCCCTTGAGAATTGGTAACCGTTCGCCGGAATCAGCAAGACCCTGATTTACCAGGACGGATTATATCGTTGATTTTACTGTAACCGCCAGGCAAGAACAATAACCTTTTAATTCCACGACCCAAAAAGGGGTGAGGCAGGAGAAAATATCAACTTTTACCCAAAAACCCGGGCCAGTTCTTGCAGGCTGGGCACCAAAAAGCTCTGGAGAAAAATAATCGCCAGAATCAGGGCCAGGGGGGCGAAATCAAATCCCCCCATCACCGGCAGGTAACGGCGGATGATCCGCAAGGGCGGCTCGGTGATTTCGTAGAGAAAACGAACGATGGGGTTGTACTGATCGGCGTCTACCCAGGAAATTATCACCCGGCCGAGAATCACCCATATATAGACGCTGAAGACGATGTTGATCACCCCGGCCAGGGCGTCCAGAAAGTTGCTGACAATAAACATCAAGGGCCTCCGCTCAGGTTACTGCTTTTTACGTTTAATTCGGGGAAAAAGGTTTTCCCCCAGGGTGATGGTCCCACCGGGCGGCAGCAAATTCCATCGGCGCTGCTCATCCAGCCGCCTCCCCGGTTCCAGCCCCAGGGCCAGGGACATTTTGCCCGCCGCCGCCGGCATGATGGGGTGCAGCACACAGGTGATGCAGCGCAGGGTTTCCAGCAGGGTGCCCAGTACCGTGGCCAGGCGCTCGGCCTGGTCCGGTTCCTTGGCCAGCTCCCAGGGAGCGTTGCCGACAATATAACGGTTGGCCTGGCCGATCACTTCCCAGATCGCCTCCAGGGCCTGGCGGAAGGCCCAGTCCCGCATGTGGGTCCGGTATTCATCCATCATCGCCAGGCTGGCGTCACGCAGGGCCCGGTCCTCGTCGTTCAGAGCTCCCGGCTCGGGCACCCGGGAGTCGGCGAAGTTCTTGACCATGGTCAGGCTGCGGCTGAACAGATTGCCCAGGTCGTTGGCCAGGTCGGAGTTGCGCCGGGCCAGCACCGCATCCTCCGAATAGGAAGAGTCGAGACCAAAGGACATCTCCCGCAGGAGGAAGTAGCGAATACTGTCGGCGCCGAATTCGGCCACCATGTCCTCGGGTCGGATTACGTTACCCATGCTCTTGGACATCTTGGCATCGTTGATACTCCAGTAGCCATGCACATGCAGCCGACGATAGGGCTCCAGGCCCATGGCCCTGAGCATGGTGGGCCAGAAGATGGCATGGGGCTTCAGGATGTCCTTGGCGATCAGGTGCTCGGCCCCGGCCCAGAGCCGGGCGAAATCCGCTCCGTCGGGGTAGCCGATGCCGCTGATATAGTTGATCAGGGCGTCAAACCAGACATAGGTGACAAAACGCTGGTCAAAAGGCAGGGGGACTCCCCAGGTCAGGCGGCTGGTGGGCCGGGAAATGCAGAGATCATCCAGGGGCTCGCTTAAAAAGGCGAGCACCTCGTTGCGGTAGCGCTCGGGGGTGATGAAATCCGGATTGGCCTTGATGTGGTCGATGAGCCATTGCTGGTAGCGGCTCATGGCAAAAAAGTAATTCTGCTCGGCCACCTTTTCCGGGGCGGTGAGGTGATCGGGGCATTTGCCGTCCACCAGTTCCTTTTCGGTCAGGAAACGCTCACAGCCCTTGCAGTACAGCCCGGCATAGTCGCTGAAGTAGATGTCCCCCCGGTCGTAAACCTGCTGCAGGATCCGCTGCACCACCTTCACGTGTTCCGGATCGGTGGTGCGGATGAAATTGTCGGGCTCCACCAGCAGTGGCGGCCAGGCGTCCCGAAACATGGCGCTGACCCGGTCGACATAGTCCCGGACGTCGGTGCCGGCGGTGGCCGCCGCCTGGGCTATCTTGTCGCCGTGCTCGTCGGTGCCGGTCTGGAAGAAGACCTCCCGGCCTTCGAGCCGGGCGAAACGGCAGACGGCATCCGCCACCACCGCCGTGTAGGCGTGACCGAGATGGGGCTGGGCGTTGACGTAAAAAATCGGGGTGGTCAGATAAAGGGTCATGTTCAAGTCCAATTTTTGGGCAGTTACTTTTTGTGGTGCGACCGGTTCCGGGCAGGGCCGCGGCGGGTCTGCTCACCTTTTTTGCTCTCTGGCCCTTTTTCGGCCGGCGCCTGCTCCTGGGCGGGCTTGCCGCTGCCCCCGGCCGGCTCGCAGCGCTGCCATTCGCTGGCCTGCCAGACGATAACGCGCTCGGGTTCATCGAGGTTGCACACCTCGATATTTTCCTCCAGGATATTCAATTTCAACACCTTGAAGAGCTGGCCGTCCAGGCTCACGGTTTTGCCCTGCTTGGGCATCTGCCGACGGATCTTCTTGTAGGTTTCAAACTCGTAGGTCAGGCAGCAGAGCAGCCGGTTGCAGATCCCGGAGATCTTGGCGGGGTTCAGCGGCAGTCCCTGCTCCTTGGCCATCTTGATGGAAACCGGGGCGAACTGGTTGATAAAAGAGCTGCAGCACAACTCCCGGCCGCAGCAGCCCAGGCCCCCGATCATCTTGGTCTCGTGGCGGACCCCCACCTGGCGGATCTCCACCCGGGTGCGAAACTCATGGACCATATCCTTGACCAGTTCCCGGAAATCCACCCGGTTTTCGGCGGTAAAATAAAAGATGATCTTGCCGCCGTTGAAAAAACGCTCCGCCCTGATCAGCTTCATGGGCAGCCGGTGCCTGTTGATCAGTTCCTGGGCGAGGCGAAAATCATCCTTTTCCCGGGCCTGCAGGCTCAGGAATTTCTCCTGCTCCTCCCGGCTGGCCCGGCGGATCACGGTGGGGACCACCCGGGGCTGGTCGTGGTCTTTATTTTTCTCCTGCCGCCTCACCTGATTATCTTGTTCCGCCGGGGACGAGTCATCTTCGCCGGTTGCCCGGTCGGCATCGACCAGTCCGGCAGGTTGCCGGCCCACCATCAGGGCCGGCTCCAGGCCGTGGTCGGTCTGCACCATTATCACTTCGTCCCGGCACAGGTCATCAAGCCGGCTGATGGCCGTAACCGTCTGGTCGCCGGGCCGGAAGCGGATGGCGCAACAGCGCGGCAGTAAGGGTTCCGGCGCTGGTTCGGGCGGGGGGCCGGAGTGTGGCATATTATCATTGTTGACCAAGGTCAATAACCTCTGGATTTCAACTCTGTTTCATCTACTTTTTAGCTTGGCGCAGACAAGATACCACTAAAGCAGGTCAAAGAAAAGTACTTCACAGACCATGGCCCGGCTGCAGTTGCGTTTCAGTTGGCTTTTCGCCCGACGGAACCGTTGCCGGCAATGGTCGAGATGAGGAAAGTCCAGTTGAGCGGCGGCGTCGGTGAGCAGCGGCAGCAGATCCCGGTTGATGACCCGGTGCTCCGGGGCCGGGTCGGCGGCACTGCCGGCGGCGGCGGTGATCGTGGCCAGTACCGCCAGATCGTGATAACAGGATGCAAGAAGG